>JANNUW010000626.1:0-4273 GCA_031414095.1 Hyphomicrobium sp.
CTGGCTCGCAGTTTCGGAGCCCACGGCGAGCGCGTCGAAAACAATCGGGAGTTCGGCGCAGCTTTTGAACGGGCTTGTGGTTGCAGCGACCCTGCCCTCATAGAACTCATCCTTGACCCCAACGACATCGCGCCGGGCAAGTCTCTGTTAACCAAAAATTAATACATGTGAATACTTAGTTAATTTTGACTTTTACCCTTTAATCATAATCTTCGATCCGATTAGACTAACAACATCTTATCGGTTACAAATGTCTCAACGTGATTTACGAAATTTCGGATGGATTGAGCGAAACATGGATATTGGCGCTTACAACCACAGATCAACGGGCTCCCAATCCCGCTGGACGGTTGCTGGTGCCATCGCCTGCTTCGCAGTTGCCGCCGGCCTGCTGATCTTCTCCCTCAGCCATGCTGGTGCCGCGACCCTTCCCCCGTCGGAAATCACGTTGCCAGGTTCGCCCTGACTTGGCGCCGCTCATCTGCCCGCTGCCGTTGCCTGATTCGACTGATTAAAAATATGCTGGATTGAAAACGGCCTCGCGGCTCCCACGCGGGGCCGTTTTCATGACTTAAATTGACGCTCTTTCTGCTGCGTCACCGGCGTCTGGCAAGGCCCTGGAAAGGCAGCCGTTAACCAGCTAGACACTGCCAAGACATCCGCCAGCCGGCCGCGACTGATCACGCGCGCTGGATGGGGCTTGGAAACTGAGAGAGGAACATCTGCGCATGGCCATCACGTCGCAAGCTGTCGTCGAGCAGATGCTCGCTAGCATCGAAGGCTCGAAGCGCACCGACCAGCCCTACACGCATTGGTTTTTGACGGATTGCCTGCCGGCCGACGTTGCCGATAACATTCTGTCGCTGCCGTTCCCCGCTCCGGGCCTCGACGGCATCTCTGGAAAGCGCGAACTGCACAACGCCACACGCACCTATTTCGATGCCGAGAACATGGCAAAGTTCGAAGCCTGCAAGGCTGTCAACGAAGCGCTGCAGGATGACCGCGTGACCCGCAAAGTGGCACAGCATTTCAATACCAACCTCGATGGCACCTATCTGCGCGTCGAGTATGCGCAAGACATCAACGGCTTCTGGCTCGAGCCGCACTCGGACTTGGGCGTCAAAGTGTTCACGATGCTGCTCTACATGTCGAAAGACGCTCAGCACGCCGAACTCGGCACCGACATCTATTCTGCCGACAAAAAGCACATTGGCCGCTCGCCGTTCCAGTCCAACGCGGCCATGGTCTTCGTGCCGTCCGACATCACGTTCCATGGCTTTGAGAACCGCAACATCGAAGGCGTGCGCAAGTCGGTCATCATCAACTACGTCACCAACGAGTGGCGTGCCCGCGAACAGCTCGCCTTCCCCGATCGCCCGCTGAAAATGTAGTGTAGGGCCCCGGCGCTTTCGCTTAGACCGTTCCCTCCTGCTCACGCGTTCGCTAAACAGAAGTTCAAGTGATGTGAGCAAGAGGGAATGATTTTACATGGCGAACGTCGCTTGGATTGGATTGGGCGTCATGGGCGCGCCCATGGCCGGGCATCTGGCCGTAAAAGGCGGACACGCCGTCACGGTCTACAACCGCACGGCCGCTAAAGCCGACGCCTGGAGCGCAGCCCATAGCGGCGGCAAAGTTGCCCGCACGCCTGCTGACGCCGCACGCGGCGCGGAGTTCGTCTTTTCCTGTGTTGGCAACGACGATGACCTGCGCGCGGTGACCATCGGACCCGATGGCGCGTTCCTAACCATGCCGCCCGGCGCCGTCTTCATCGATCACACCACCTCGTCAGCCGATGCGGCGCGCGAGATGTCGGCCGCCGCAACGGCACGCGGGCTAAGCTTTCTCGACGCGCCTGTTTCGGGCGGCGAGGCCGGCGCCAAAAATGGCACTCTGGCCGTCATGACCGGCGGCGATGCGAGCGCGTTCGCGCGGGCTGAGCCCGTCATCGCGTCGTTTGCCAAATCCGTGCGTTTGATCGGTCCATCGGGTGCCGGGCAGCTGACCAAAATGGTCAACCAGATCGCAATCGCGGGCCTCGTCCAGGGACTTTCGGAAGCCATCCACTTTGCCGAGTGCGCGGGGCTCGATCTTAACGCCGTGATGGAGACAATCCAAAAAGGCGCCGCTCAATCGTGGCAGATGGACAACCGCTGGAAAACCATGCACGCGCGCCAGTTCGAGTTCGGCTTTGCGGTCGACTGGATGCGCAAGGATTTGGGGATCGTATTCGCGGAAGCCGCGCGCAATGGCGCAAAAGTCGACGTCGCCCAGCTTGTCGATACCTACTATGCGCAAGTGCAGGCGAACGGCGGCCAGCGGTGGGATACGTCGAGCCTCATATCGCGGTTAGGTTGAGCTAATTCCTCGTCCTGATCGTTGGGCCGCGCGTTCGTCAGTATGAAAACTCTGCTTGCGGAACGCGACGGGAACAAGTAGCGTACATTCACGAAATGTCCCGGGTCGAGTCGTGCTTGCTGTAGTCAGTCATTTGGCTGCGCGACTTAGGGCCTTCACCGGCTTAAGGAGACGCTATGCTGACGCAAAAGCAAAAAGAGCTGCTGCTTTTCATTCACGACCGGATGCAGGATCAAGGGGTTCCGCCGTCGTTCGATGAAATGAAAGATGCGCTTGATTTGAAATCAAAGTCAGGCATTCACCGGCTCATTACGGCTCTCGTCGAGCGCGGCTTTATCCGCCGCTTGCCGCACCGGGCGCGCGCGCTCGAAGTCATCAAGTTACCTGAAAATTCGACCGCCGAAGCCCAGCGCCGTGTTGGCTTCCAGCCCAGTGTCATCGAGGGCAGCAAGTCGAAAGCCTTTGAACTCGATATACCGCCGACGCATATGATCAACGCCAATACGGTCTCGGTGCCGATGATGGGCCGCATCGCGGCCGGCGTGCCGATCAGCGCCATCCAATCGCACAGCCACGACATCCCCTGCCCGCCCGATCTGCTGACGCGCGGCGAACACTTCGCCCTCGAGGTCAAAGGCGACAGCATGATCGAGGCCGGCATTCACGACGGCGATACGGTCATCATCCGGCGCTGCTCCACGGCCGAGAATGGCGACATTGTCGTGGCCCTCGTCGAGCAGGAAGAAGCAACTTTGAAACGCCTTCGCAAAAAGGGCTCGACAGTCGCATTGGAAGCGGCCAACCCGGCTTATAAAACGCGCATTTTTGGCGCCGACCAAGTCGATATTCAGGGCCGTCTCGTCGGTCTGATCCGGCGCTATTCGTAACCAGGCCCAACGGCTCTGACTTCATGCTCGATGCGAGAGAGGAGGCCCGCGGGACCGAGCACCATGACCGGTGCATGGCGTCAGGCCCGATGGATCAGACCCCGATGGATCGGGCATGCCGCCATCCCGTCTCAAGCCTGCGCGAGCGCGTCCAAGCTCTCGGGAAGGATCTGGCCGCCGTCGACGATGATAGTCTGGCCGGTGATGTAGGCCGCTTCCTTGGACGCGAGGAACAACGCCGCGTAACCAATGTCCTCGACCGTGCCGAGCTTTTTTAGTGGTACGGAAGCTGCCATCGAATTCTGGTAGTCCGGCCCGAGCGCAATTAGACCCTCGGTCAATATATTGCCCGGCAGCACAGCATTGACAGTAATCCCGTATTTGGCGAGTTCGATGCACGCGGTGCGGATGAAGCCCAACTGCCCCGCCTTCGATGCGCCGTAGTGCGACCAGCCCGGATAGCCAGTGACCGGCCCCGTGATCGACGACGTGACGACGATACGTCCCTGGTCTGACGCCTTCAAATGCGGCAGGCAGGCTTTGATCGGCAGAAACGTGCCCTTGAGGTTGGTGTCCATGACACTATCCCAATCTTCGGGCGACAAATCCTCGATCTTGGCCTGCGGGAAAATGCCCGCGTTGGTGCACAGCACGTCGATGCCGCCGAAGGCTGTGGCTGCAGCGTCGGCCATTCTCTGCATGTCGCCCATTTGCGAGATGTCGCCGGCAAAGCCCTGCACAGTCGCTCCCGCGCTGCCGGCGATTTCAGCCGCCACGGCATCGGCCTCATCCTTGTTTCGCGAGACGATCATGACCTTGGCGCCGTTGTTGGCGAAGACGCGCGCGATGCCCTTGCCGATACCCTTGCTGCCGCCAGTTACAATGACAGAGCGTCCCGCGATCGAAGTGAGCATACTGTACCCTCCCAGCCGTGTTTGTTTTTGCCAAGCTATATACCCAAACAGAGCTGCGAACGAAAGCGGGCGCGTCAATATTTGGAGCACCCCCGGGTATTTTTTTTTAGCGTG
>JANNUW010000627.1:0-6507 GCA_031414095.1 Hyphomicrobium sp.
CGCAAAACCGCCTTCGTCGCCGATCGAGGTCGAATGGCCGGCGTCCTTCAGGCCCTTCTTCAGGGTGTGGAAAATTTCGGCGCCCATGCGGATGGCGTCGGCGCAGGTCTCGGCCGAGACCGGCATGATCATGAATTCCTGGATGTCGATGGGGTTGTCGGCGTGGGCGCCGCCGTTGATGATGTTCATCATGGGCACGGGAAGGACGTGCGCTGAGACCCCGCCGACATAGCGATGGAGCGACAGGCCGTTGGCGAGTGCGGCGGCCTTGGCAACCGCGAGCGACACGCCGAGAATGGCGTTGGCACCCAGCCGCGCCTTGTTGGGCGTGCCGTCGAGGCCGATCATTGCCGCGTCGATGCCGCGCTGGTCTTCGGCATCCGAGCCGGCGATGGCGTCGAAGATTTCGCCGTTGACCGCATCGACGGCCTTCAACACGCCCTTGCCGGCAAAGCGCGCCATGTCGCCATCGCGAAGTTCGATAGCTTCATGGGCGCCAGTCGAGGCACCAGACGGGACTGCGGCGCGGCCCATGCTGCCGTCTTCCAGGACGACATCGACTTCGACCGTCGGGTTACCGCGGCTGTCGATGATCTCGCGCCCGATGATGTCGACGATGGCCGTCATGGCGGTGTCCTTTGAAACAAGTTTCGGGCGGGTTGCATGGACGGCGCTCACGTGGGATGTGAAGCCGGTCCTAAGGTAGGCCGCGTTTTAGCCGCGTTCGCCCGCACCGCAAAGACCTTTGAGGGTAGGACGACCCTACCCGATTGCCGCGGGCGGTCGCCGCTGAAAGGCCGGGAATGGCCGGAACGTAATGGACAGTAACGCACGGAGGCGCGATATGCAGGCAGGTTCGGCGCTGGTTCTGTTTTCGGGCGGTCAGGATTCGACCGTTTGCCTGGCGTGGGCGCTTGAGCGCTACGACCGCGTGGAGACGGCCGGCTTCGACTATGGCCAGCGGCACGCAGTCGAGCTACAGCAGCGCGAAACCATATTGGCGGCGCTCAGGGAGCGGCCAGAATTCGCAGTGAAGCTCGGGCTCGATACGGTATTGCAGCTGCCAGCGCTTGGTGAAATCAGTGACACCGCACTGACGCGTGATACGCAGATTACGTTTGCCGCTTCGGGCCTGCCGACGACGTTCGTGCCCGGGCGCAACCTCTTATTTCTGACGTACGCGGCGGCGTTGGCCTATCGGCGCGGCATCGGCACGCTTGTGGGCGGCATGTGCGAGACAGACTTTTCAGGCTATCCCGATTGTCGGCGCGCCACAATCGATGCACTCGAAGGCGCGCTGTCGCTTGGCCTCGACCGCACCTTGGCAATCGAAACGCCTCTCATGTCTCTCGACAAGGCGGCAACGTGGGCCTTAGCGCATGAGTTGGGCGGCGACGATTTCATCGCGCTCATCGTTGAGCACTCGCACACCTGCTATCTCGGCGATCGCTCGCGGCACCACGATTGGGGTTATGGATGCGGCACGTGTCCCGCGTGCGAACTGCGCGCCAAGGGCTGGCAGCAGTGGCGCAACGAAACGGGCCGTCCGGCCGGTTCCGCGGCACCGTGAGGTCAGGCCGCTAAGTGGCGTCTATTTAACCGGCGCGTGATCGCCGGCGTCGTAAAATTCGACGCGCCCGTCGTCGTGCGTGATGGAGAGCCCGAACCACTTGCGGCGCACTTCTTGGGCGTGAACGACAGGGTCGTAGACCGGCGACGTAATTGCAAGCTGTGCCATTTCCAGCCGGCCGATGCGTTCCAGAACCGTGTAACTGTTGACCACGATGTTGCGCTTGGTACCTGCCAACTGGACCTGTGCGTTGATGAGTTCCTGCTGCGCGTCGAGAACATCGATGAGCGTGCGCTGGCCTACACGCTCTTCCTCGCGCACACCGGCGACTGCGATCTGGTTGGATTCGACCTGAACCTTGTCTGATTGCAAACGCGCCCGATCTGACTGCAATTGCGCCCAGGCCGACACAACGCGCGACTGCACTTCAGTGCGGTTTTGCTCGATTTCTTGCAGCCGGCTGACATGCGAATGCTTGGCTTGCCGCACCCGAGCGTAAACTTCACCGCCTTCGTAAATCGGCATCGTAACACGGCCGGAGACGACGGTTCGCTCCTGCTGATCGACGGTTGGATTAACTTCAAGCTGATTGGTGTAGTTGGCCGAAACCGTCACTTGCGGAAGCAGCTCACTGCGCACTTCGTCGACGTTATAGCGCGCACTCTCTTCTGTGTAGAGCGAGGCAACGACATTGGGATTCTCGCGTGCCGCGATGGCGTTGGCTTCTTCCAACGACTGCGGCAGGGCGGATTCGTATCCGCCGGGCTCGACGAGATTATCCGCAGGATGCCCAACGACGGCTTCAAATCGTCCGCGGCTGGCCTTCAGGTTTGCCTTGGCCAAATCGAGGTCCGACACGGCGCTCGCACGACGCGCTTGCGATTGCGCGACGTCGGTGCGCGTGACTTCGCCCACTGCAAAACGATCCTGCGTCGCCTTCAACTCAGTCGACAGAAATCCGACGTTACTTTCGCGCAAACGCACCACGGCCTGATCGCGCACGATGTCCATGTAAGCCGTGGTGGCCTCGAGCAAGACGGCTTGCTCAACACTGCGCAACTGTTCGCGTCCGGCGCGCACATCTGCTTCTGAACCGCGGACGGCGTTGGTCGTACGAAACCCGTCAAACAGATTTTGCTCGGCGTTGATCTGGTAATTCTTTGGATGAACGGTACCTTCGGTCGGAATATCCGGCCGCAGATTGACATGCTGATAGCTGAGATCCGCTTGCGTATCTATGCGCGGCCGGTAGCCCGACATGGCGACGGCAACAGACTCGTCGGTCGCGCGCAACTTCGCCCGCTCGGCATCAAGCCGGGGATTGTACTGGTAGGCGGAAGCGAGCGCGTCATTCAGCGTTTCGGCGCGCGCATCCGAATGCGCGGCAAGGCCTGTTACAAGCACTGCCAGCATCACCTCTGCGCAACCGACAGAACGGCGCATTACCATCCGGACCTCAAAATTCTACGTCCTTCATGCCGTTTGCCTGCACGCAGGCATCGAACGGCGTTAAATTTGTAACACCTTCCCCGCAAGTTATAAGAGCACTGTCGGTGATTCGCGGCCCAATAAAAGGGCTTAACTCTTAAAGAGTCAGCGCGCGTGGCTGGTTTCCCACAGACGGACGAACCCGTCAGCGCCCGGTGAAGATCCAACGAGGAACCGGGCCCAAATCTGGGGCTTATGCTGGAAGCTCGCAGCAAAAAGGCGCCGGTCGAGAGGAACCGGCGCCTTTGAGAGACAGGAGAGTGATGTCGAAGGGTCGCTTTAGTCGTCGAGGTCCAAGACGTTGCCGCCATTGCCGACCGTGTTGTTGTTGCCGAACTTACTTGATCGGGCCTGGATCTTCAGCGCCGGGCTCGGCTTCGACGACCTCAACGCGGCCGTCGTTGTGCGTAATGCTGATCCCAAACCACTTGCGCCGCACGTCGTGATAGTGAGCTTCGGCGTCGTAGATAACTTGACTCGAAGCAATGCTCTCGCCGGTCAGATGACCGATGTTGGCCAACAATGTATAGTTGGCGACGACGAGATCGCGGCGTGTGCGGGCAAGCTGTTCCTGCGCATTGAGATACTCCTGTTCGGCGTTGAGCACTTCGAGCAGCGTGCGCTGACCGACGCGCTCTTCTTCGCGCACACCTTCAAGCGCCACCTTGTTGGCATCGATCTGGATCTGGTCGGACTTCATTTGCGCCCGTGATCCGATCATACGCGACCAGGCCGCCGTCACCTCGGACACAACTTGCGTGCGGGCATCTTCGATGTCCTGAATACGGCTGACTTGCGTATGCTTGGCTTGGCGCACGCGCGCTTGTATTTCGCCACCGTCGTATAGCGGCACGCTGAACCGGCCCGTGACACTGGCAACGTCCTGGCTATCGGTCACGTTACTGGCGCCACCGCTTTGCGAAAAGTTGGCTTCGACATTGATCTGCGGCAGCAATTCGCCCCACGTCTTCTCGACGTTGTAGCGCGCGGCTTCTTCGCGGTAGAGGGCCGAGACGATCAGCGGGCTTTCGCGCCCACCGATGTCAATCGCCATGTCGAGTGAGCTGGGGATCAACTTCGTCGTCAGCGGGGGTTCGGTAACACTTGCCGGCTGGTGGCCGACAATCCGCGCAAAGGTAGCGCGCGAAATTTTCAGGTTGGCGCGGGCGAGATCAGCATCCGAGACGGCGCGCGCGCTGCGGGCCTGAGCCTGAGCGACGTCGGTCTTGGTTACTTCCTGGGCAGCGCGGCGCACTTGGGCCGCCTGCAGCTCCCTGGCAAGAACGGCCACGTTGGCTTCGCGTGATTTCAAAATCGCCTGGTCACGAACGACATCTGCATAAGCCGTGACGGCAGCAAGCAGCGTGTCGGATTCAACCTGGCGCAAGTCTTCGCGGCCACTGCGCACGACGGCTTCGGCTTCATTGACGCCGTTGAGCGTGCGAAAGCCCGAAAAAATCGGCTGGATCACGTTGATCTGGTAGCTCCACGGATTATACGATCCGTCGCTCGGGCCCGGGGGGCGCGATTCAATGTTGCGTGCGCCAGCGTCGGCGTCGAACGAGACTTTGGGCCGATAGCCCGATAATTCGCGGGGTACTTCTTCGTCGGTGGCGCGCAGGCGGGCCCGTTCGGCTTCGATCCGGGGATTGGACAGATACGCCGCTGCCAGCGCGTCTGTCAGACTTTCGGCCCGGGCGCTCGATACCGTCAGCGGCAACAAAATCGCCGCAATGGCCGCTGCACTGGCGGATGCAAACGCGGATTTGACACAAAGCGGCAACATCTGAACGCGACGGTTCACACCGGACATTTTACAGCTCCCAACACAACCACGGCACACACGTGCACTTGGATCGTATTGGACCCCAATTCCATAAAGGAACCGTAAACGCTGCATCGTTTTGAGACAGCTCAGCCGCTTATCATGTTGCTAAAAGCGGAAAACCTGTGCGGGGGCGAACCCCGGCAGGAGACGGGCTGTCGCATCGAAATACTCGGTCGCATCGAGACCGCCGGCGTGGCGGCGCCATAGCACCGCTTTCCCGGCGCGATCGTGGCCCGCAATGACCGCCAAGCGCCCGTTGGGACCCAGCTGATCAAAGAGAGCCTGAGGCAAATGAGCTACCGCGCCTTCGATGACAATGACGTCAAAGGGCGCTTTGGCCGGCAGTCCGGTATCCAGCGGCCCCGTGACGACTTCGACCGACGGGATGCCGGCCAACGCTTTCGCCGCATGGGCGGCAAGCGATGCGTCACACTCCAGCGCCGTGACGGACTTAGCCAAACGGGCGACGATGGCGGCCGAATAGCCCATGCCCGCGCCAACGATGAGCACATCGTCGTGGGCCTCGATATTGCAGAGCTGAATGAGCTTGGCAAAAATACGCGGCGCCATCAGCGCGCGCGAGGAGCCCTTACCCGTGTTCGTTGGGGTCAAGTTTATATCGGTATCCGCATAGGCGATGGCCGCCCTGTTGAGCGGCACATAGGCGTCTCGGGGCACGTCGAGCATGGCGCGAATAATGCGCTGGTCGGTGATGTCGCTCGGCCGAACCTGACTTTCGACCATGTTCTTTCGTTGTAGAGCCACGTCGGCCATTTATCACCTCGTTGAGTGCGCGAGCCCGGCGCCGACGAGCTTGTACCCAAAGCCGTCACCGGCGCAAATAGGCAAACTAGCCATACCGGGATGGCCAGCCAACGCGCGCCCCACGCGTCGACCGTCACAAAGACACGTCTTGTGCGGCTCGCATCTGCTATGATAGGAGACGGCCTCGCTTGCAAATAGCGATGACCCGCAAAAACGACTGCAGCTCGCAAGAGCCGCACCTGAGGCCACGTGGCGGAGTGGTTACGTAGCGGACTGCAAATCCGCGTACCCCGGTTCAATTCCGGGCGTGGCCTCCACTATCTCGTTTCAACTCTAACCCTGCAAGACAAGTGACACGGTTGCGATTGCCAAAGCGCGAGGGCACCAAGCGTCGCTGAAGGCTGGCTGGAAAGCTTGGGTTTTTCCCACTTCTGGTCTAATTGACCCGGCCGCTTGCCAGCCCAATCAAATCTGCCTATACCTCGGCGCAACGCTCCCTTCGTCTATCGGTTAGGACGTCAGATTTTCATTCTGAAAAGACGGGTTCGACTCCCGTAGGGAGCGCCATCTGCGAACAAAACTGCGAACCCCCGCAACGCCGCCGCCACTGGTGTTCCGCACGGCTTGCTCCAATACGTCTTTCCGCCCCAATATTCTGATGACCGCCTCATCGACCTCCACGCGGTCGATAATCGCCCCGAGATAAGCCTTCCGGAACGAGGTCTCGCCGGTCGTCAACGTCTCACGCATGAGCTGGCCGAACGCCTCGATCTTCTCGTCCGTGATGACGACCTGTTTTCGATTAGCCCCCGATGCTCTCTCGAGCGCCGCGCGGCTGGTATCTCGCTCGACCTTG
>JANNUW010000628.1:0-5804 GCA_031414095.1 Hyphomicrobium sp.
GACATCTGCACTTCATAGCCAACGCCGTTGACATCAATGATGGCGTGACTTTCGCCAATCGCATCAACTTTGCCGCGCAATTTGCCGATCATACCGACTTACCCAATAAACTCGTGGCTTCCTTCAAGGCGCGGGCTGCCAATGCATGCGGGCTTGAACGATGATTGGCATGGCAGATGGCGATGGCGAGCGCATCCGCTTCATCAGCGCTTTCAAATTTTGCCTTAGGCAACAAAAAACCGATCATCGCCTGCACCTGATGCTTTTCGGCGTGACCGGCCCCGACGACGGATTTCTTGATCAGGTTCGCTGGATATTCCGCCACCTTAAGCCCGAGCATGGCTGGCGCCAACAACGCCATGCCGCGCGCCTGCCCCAATTTCAGCGTCGAGCGCGGGTTTTCGTTGACGAAGGTTTCTTCGACCGCCGCCTCGCTCGGCTTGAAACTGCCGAGCACGCTGATGATGCCCTGGTACAGCTCGCGCAGACGATATGAGAGATCCTCATCGCTCGTTGAAGTGATGCATCCCGACGCAACATAGCTGAGGCGCACACCATCGCTTTCGATGATACCCCAGCCGGTGCGCCTGAGGCCCGGATCAATCCCAATAATGCGTGCTGGCATATTTCTCATGCCAGTTTTGCATAACATAAGCGAAGTGATTCGTGTGACTTGGCCGTCCTATCCTCGGAGCCGCTTCGCAGATTTTTGAGTTCTGGGCCTCAGCGAACGCGCGCGGTGTTGCGGGCCTGATCGAGGCCTATCAAGGTCTCGACGCCGCGCGCCCCGGTAAAGGTCGCATCGTGTAAATCGGCTCCGGTTACATTGACGCCCGTTACGTTCGCACTGGAAAAATCAGCTTGCGACAGTTCGCAGCCCGACATGTCTGCTCCCGCAAGGTCAGCACCAGAAAAGTGGGCGAACGTCAGCGCGGCGCCATTGAATTGCATGCCGTGCAACAGGCTTTCGCCGAACTTGGCGCCAATCAACGAGGTCGGCCCGCCGCCCGAACCGAAAATGACGCCCGTCATGCTAGCCCACCTGAAGTCGCTGTAGTCCAAGTAACCCGATAAGCGAGCCTCTTCCAGGCGCGCGCCGGCAAAGCGGGGAGCCTCGCGGTAGTCGCGTTCGAGTCCGGTGAAGACAGTCAAATTAAGGAGACTCGCGCCTTGCAGATTGGCGGTCGAAAACTGGGCGCGCGTCACCGTTGCGCGGTCAAGGATCGCGCCTGAAAGGTCGGCGCCCGCGAGATTGGCATCGGTCAGGTTGGCGCCGAACAAATTCGCGCGCGCGAGCCTGGCGCTCTTGAAATCTATTCCCGTCAGATCAAAGCTGGCGAGGTCCGCGCCCGACAAATCGACCGGGGTGCCGTGCTTAGACCGATGCAATAACTCGATGATTTGCCGCGGGGCGGGTGCTGAAAATACGCGGGTTGAACCGGCCGTGACGCCGAGCCCGGCTGTTAGGCCACAGATCATGAGTTGGCGGCGTGAAAGTTGCGCGTCTCTCAACTGGTCTCGATCACTGCGCAACGACATGGGCGGCATTCAGCGCCTGCGCCAAACCCTTGATCGTGTCGATGCCCTTAGCACCCATGAATTTTGCGTCCGCGAGGTTGGCGCCCGTCACGTCCATGCCGGTCACATCGGCGTCGGTGAAGTCGGCATGGACGAGATCGGTGTCCCGCAAATTGGTGTTTCGCAAATTCGCTTTGACGAAATGGGCGTGGGTCAGCTGGCTGCCGTTGAGATCGACGCCAGTCAGATCAGCACCCGAGAAGTTGGCTCCCACGAGGCGCACGCGCGATGCCAGCAGGCCCTCGTTGTGAGCGTCTTGCAGTCCGAACAGCGCGCCCGTCAAATCGCAGCCGCTAAAATCGGTGCCGTCCATCCAGCCACTGAGCACGGTCTTGGACATCTTGGCGCCCTTGAAGCTCGGCGCCTCGAGCGGGTTGCGCTCCAAGGTCGTGAAGATGGTCATGCGCAGCAGACTGGCGCCCTCGAGATTGGCGCCGGAAAAATTAGCGCGCGCAACGTTGGCGCGATCGAGAAACGCGCCCTTTAAATTGACGCCCGATAGATTCGCGTTCGAGAGATCGACTCCGAAAAGGTCGCTGCCGGCAAGGTTGGCACCCTTAAAGTCAATACCGGCGAGATCGAGTTCGCGCAGGTTCTTGGCATCAAGGGCCACAGTCTGACCAGGCTTTGCCTTGAACAACGCCTGCGTCACCTGCCCGGCCGACATATCAGCCGCCGACGCCGCCGTTGGGAAAGCGCCCGCAGATGCGAAGACTACAAAAGACGCCAAAGCAAGGCTCAAAGCCCCGATAGTGAATTTACGCGGCGCCTTATACATTGATCCTGCCTTCGACTTTATCGCTGCCTTTGACTCGTAACACGGTTTACAGCGCTGGAAAACACAAGGCTCACGCGACCGCTGCGCCGTCCATCAACAACTTGTAATTGATGCTGTCGAGCAGCGCTTCGAAACTCGCATCTATGATGTTGGGCGATACGCCGACCGTGACCCAGTTCTGGCCCGTCGCCGTATCGTGCGTTTCGACCAGCACGCGTGTCACGGCCTCGGTGCCGCCTGTCAGGATGCGCACCTTGTAGTCGACGAGGTCGATACTATCGATATGCTTCTGGTAGCGCCCGAGGTCGCGGCGCAGCGCCTGATCGAGCGCGTTGACGGGGCCGATGCCTTTGCCGATCGACGTCAGCGGCAGCTCGTCGCCCAGAACGAAAACTTTGACGGTCGCTTCCGATACGGTCTCCAGCATGCCCTGATCGTTGCGGCGGCGCTCGACGCTGACGCGGAAACTGTCGACCGAAAAATATTGGGGCACATGGCCTAGCTGCCGCTTCGCCAGCAATTCGAACGATGCTTCCGCCGCCTCGTAGGAATAGCCCGCCTCTTCGCGCGCTTTGACTGCATCGAGAAGCACCGCGACGCGCGCATCGTCCTTATCGACGGCCAAGCCGATGCGCTCGAGCGCGGCCATGACATTCGAGCGGCCGGCCTGCTTTGAGACCAGCAGACGCCGTTCGTTGCCGACGAGTTCGGGCTTCACGTGCTCGTAGGTTTCGGGCTCTTTCAAAATGGCAGACGCGTGGATGCCGGCTTTGGTTGCAAAGGCGCTTTCGCCGACGTAGGGCGCGTGACGGTTGGGCGCGCGGTTCAAGACTTCGTCCAGCACACGGCTGGCGTGCGTGAGCGTGCGCAGACCCTCGGGCGTGATGCGCGTCGTGAAGCGGTCGGCGAGTTCGCTCTTCAACAGGAGCGTCGGGATAATGGATGCCATGTTGGCGTTGCCGCAGCGCTCGCCAAGCCCGTTCAGCGTGCCCTGGATCTGGCGGCATCCAGCACGGATGGCCGTTAACGTATTGGCAACAGCGTTATCTGTGTCGTTGTGGGTGTGAATGCCCAGGTGACTGCCCGGTACGGTGCCGGTCACATCCGTTACGATACGCTCGACTTCGTGGGGCAGCGTGCCGCCATTGGTATCGCACAGCACCACCCAGCGCGCGCCCGCGTCATGAGCTGTGCGCGCGACGGCGAGCGCGTAGGCGCGATTGCCTTTGTAGCCATCGAAAAAGTGTTCGCAATCGAGCATGGCTTCGCGACCCGAAGCCACGACCGTCTCGATGCTCTCGGCAATACTGGCGAGGTTTTCCTCGTTGGTGATGCCCAGCGCCACCCGCACGTGATAGTCCCATGCCTTCGCAACCAGGCAGATGCTGTCAGCCTTCGACTGCAAAAGCGCCTGCAAGCCCGGATCGTTCGAGACCGAACGGCCCGAACGCTTGGTCATGCCGAACGCCGTAAACCGCGCCGATTTGAAGGCCGGTTTGGCATTGAAGAATTCCGTGTCGGTGGCGTTGGCGCCGGGATAACCGCCCTCGATATAGTCGAGGCCCAGCTCGTCGAGGATGTGCGCGATGCGCCGCTTGTCTTCGAGCGAGAAGTCGACGCCCGTCGTCTGCGCACCGTCGCGCAGAGTGGTGTCGAACAGGTAGAGGCGGTCTTTGGCGGCGGTCATGAGTGTCTCCGGCCGCGATCCATTCCAGCGATCGGCCCAAACAGCAAGCAGAATATGACTTAACGGCGCAAAGCTTGGGCTCTAGAGCGTCTTCACCATGGTGGTCATGGACAGAAGCTGGTCTTCGAGCGGCAAGGTGGTGCGCCGTGTCGCCACATAACCGCGCTCTTCGAAAAACATCTGCGCAGTATCGCTCGCCTCGGCGGTCATGGTCTTGGCACCGCGCGCCTTGGCGATTTTCTCGGCCGCGTCCGTGAGCGCTGTGCCGATGCCTTGACCGACATAGTGCGGATGGACATAGAGCATGTCGATGGCCGTATTATCTTTGAGCGACACGAAGCCCATGTGCTCGCCCTCGACTTCGACAACGAACGTCACCTGGTCGGCCAGCCGCCCGGCAAACTCGTCACCGTCCTCGGCAATGGAAACCCAGGCCGCGCGCTGATCTTCATCATAATCGTCTTGCATCAGCTCTTCGACGCTGGCGGCAAACAGTTCACGCAGGAGACCGGCGTCGGCCGGCAGGTAAGGTCGTAAAGGCCAGTCTTCAGTCATGGCTGTAATCCGTTGGCAGTTGCCGCAGGTCCTCTGCTGTTTCAGGGTCTATTTCAGCAATCAATGCTGGTTTCAAATCAAAGCGGTCACGGATGGCTTCAAGCGCCTCGACGGCGTGAACATTGAGCCCCCAGCTTTGCAGCAAGCGGACAAACGTCCGGGTCGTCATCAGTGTGATCGGAAAATCGGCTCCGAGAAACAACGGCGGCAACTTGCGATCCTCATAGACGACCACCGCTGACGACGACTCTTCGGGATGCCAGCGGCCAAGAAATTCCCGCAGCGCCAATTCGCCCGAATCGCGGGTCGCCGATTTCAGCACGGCATCTTCTTCAGAAGTCCGATCGCGTAAGCGTAAGGCCTCGACACCCGCCCCAATGGCCGTTTTCGCGCGAAGGATCGCGGGGCCCATGCTCTCGATCCATTTTTTGATGTCACCAGCATACGGCTTCGAAAGATCGCCCACGACCTCGTCTTCAACACGATCGACGAGCACGATACGACGGTTGAGGCCGCGAACGCTTTCGAGCAGCCCTGCCGCAGCGAGCCGGATCAATGGCCCGGCATCAGCGACGATAATGGGCTGGCGATCATTCTTCGTCATCATCGCGCGAGTTCCCAGGTGGTCTCGATTTCGCCGGTTTCCAAATTTTTCGAATCCTTCAACGTAACGCCCATGGCCAAAAGCTGATCGCGGATGCGGTCCGACTGCTTGAAGTCCTTGGCTCTGCGCGCTTCGAGGCGGGCCGCGATCAGCCGGGCGACCTCATCGCCATCGACCTGGCGCTCGATTGAACCAGGATCGAGATCGCGCGCCGTCTCGTTATCGTAAAGACCCATGAACTGCAGCGTTGCCTTCAGCTGCCCGGCACTTTCGCCATTTCTGTGGGCGGATTTTGCGAGCCCGTGGATGATGGAAATCGCGCTCGGGCTGTTGAGGTCATCGGCGAGCGCTGCCAGGACATCGGGATGGGGCTGATCTGCCGCGACCGTGCCGCTGAGAAAGCTGAAATCCATCAAAGTGGCGCGGGCCTGCACCAGCCGCTCGACCGTCCAATCCAACGGCTGACGGTAATGCGTGGCGAGCATGGCCAGCCGCATGACGCGCCCGTGCCATTGACTGAGCCCGAATTTTTCGGTCGCGATGAGCTCGTTGATGGTGATGAAGTTGCCGAGTGACTTCGACATCTTCTCGCCTTCGACCTG
>JANNUW010000629.1:0-1508 GCA_031414095.1 Hyphomicrobium sp.
GTCGACCATGCGGTACGACTGCTTGTGCCCGCCGCCAATGTGGCGCGTGGTGATACGGCCATGAACGTTGCGGCCGCCCGTCTTTTGCTTGCCCTCAACGAGCATCTTAACCGGCGAACCCTTCCAAAGGCTCGAACGGTCAACGAGCACCAACTGGCGCATGCTGGGTGAAGTTGGACGGTATGTTTTTAAAGCCATTTTACCCGTCTCCTTACAGGCCGGTCGTGACGTCGATGGAGTGACCATCTTCTAACGTCACGATTGCCCGTTTTGTGTCGCTCTGGACGGCGCGGATGCCCTTGAACACCTTGCGCTTGCCCGGGCGGTTCAGCGTGTTCACGGCTTTCACTTTGACGTTGAACAGAAACTCAACCGCGGCTTTAATGTCCGTCTTCGTTGCCTTCGGGGCCACCTTGAAGATGACTTGATTGGCTTCAGAAACGAGCGTCGATTTTTCAGTGATCACTGGTGACAGGATCACGTCATATGCTTTGAGTTTCATGACTTGAACCTCGCATCCAAGGCTTCGACGGCATCCTTGGTCAGCACCAGCTTTTTGCGGCGCAGAATGTCGTAGACGTTAATGCCTTGTACCGGCAGGACGTCGATGTGGGGAATATTGCGCGC
The DNA here is from genome assembly GCA_031414095.1 of Hyphomicrobium sp. Lineage (GTDB taxonomy): Bacteria > Pseudomonadota > Alphaproteobacteria > Rhizobiales > Hyphomicrobiaceae > JANNFX01. The sequence goes on from JANNUW010000629.1 coordinate 628, forward strand.
CGCACGCGAGAAGTTCGCTTCGATTTCCGCGCCGCCGATGATCAGGCAGTTCGTGAACTCGAGTTTGGCGAACTGCTGCAGCAGGGCCGACGTTTTGCCGTTCGACGTTGCGCTGTCGATGACGACGATTTCGCCGGCTTTGGCTTTCGCCGAAAGCGCATGACGCAATGCCAGAGCGCGCACCTTCTTAGGCAGATCGATGGCATGGCTGCGCGGCTTGGGACCGAATGCCTTACCGCCGCCGCGGAACTGGGGAGCCGAACGATCGCCGTGACGCGCGCCGCCCGAACCCTTCTGCTTGACGAACTTCTTGCCCGTGACCGTCACTTCGGAACGGTCTTGAGCGTGATGCGTGCCGGCCATGCGCTTCAAGAGCTGGTAGCGGACCATGCGGTGGATCAGATCGGTGCGCGGCTCGAGACCGAAAATAGCGTCGTTCAGTTCAACCGAACCGGCGGCCTTCGCATCGAGCGTGGTGACGTCAGCTTTCATCACGCTTGCTCCTTGTTGTCGGCAGTAGACTTGTCTGCGCGCGGCTTGAAGGCGCCGGGCTTGGGAGCATCTTTGTGTGCGGCCTTCTTGACGGCGTCGCGCACGATGACCCAACCACCCTTGGAGCCGGGAACGGCACCGCGGATCATAATGAGGCCACGCTCGACGTCGGTCCGGACGATCACCAGGTTCTGGGTGGTGATGCGCTCATCACCCATGTGGCCGGCCATTTTTTTGCCTTTGAACACCTTGCCCGGATCTTGCCGTTGACCGGTCGAGCCGAGCGCACGATGGGTCACCGACACACCGTGCGTGGCGCGCAGGCCGCCGAAGTTCCAGCGCTTCATGGCGCCTTGGAAACCTTTACCCTGGCTAGTGCCCGTCACGTC
>JANNUW010000630.1:0-12391 GCA_031414095.1 Hyphomicrobium sp.
CCGCAGCAATTCGTTGATGCTCGTCTTGGAGCGGGTTTTCTCGTCGACGCGCTTGACGATGACGGCGCAGTAAAGATGCGGACCCGGCTCGCCGTTGGGCAAAGGTTTGCCGGCCATCGAGCCCGAAACGACAACCGAATACGGCGGTACATTGCCGAAGTGCTTTTCGCCCGTCGCGCGGTCGATGATGGTGGTCGAAGCGCCCAGATATACGCCCATCGACAAAACCGACCCTTCGCCGACGTGAACGCCCTCGGCGACTTCGGCGCGCGCGCCGATGAAGCAATTGTCCTCGATGATGACCGGGCCAGCCTGGAGGGGCTCGAGCACGCCGCCGATGCCGGCACCGCCCGAGATGTGGCAGTTCTTACCGATCTGCGCGCACGAGCCGACCGTGGCCCAGGTATCGACCATGGTGCCGCTATCGACGTAGGCGCCGAGGTTTACGAACGACGGCAACAGCACAACGCCGGGCGCAATATAGGCCGAGCGGCGCACAATGGCACCAGGAACGGCGCGAAAGCCGGCGGCCTTGAATTGCTCGGCGGACCAGTCGGTGAACTTCAGGGGCACTTTGTCGTAGCCATAAGCGCGACTGGCGAAAGTGCCGCTTTTCTGGAAGGGCATGATCTGATTGTCGGACAGGCGAAAAGATAGCAGAACGGCCTTCTTCAGCCACTGATTGACGACCCATCCACTTGGCGTTTTTTCGGCGACGCGCACCTTGCCGTGATCGAGCTGATCGAGCGCCGTTTCGACGGCGTCGCGGAACTCGCCTTTGGTGGCCGTGGTGATGCTGTCGCGGGTTTCCCAGGCGGCTTCGATGGTGGACTTGAGGTCTGCATGCGGCATCGGGCGGGCATCTCCTGGGGCGAGTTTTTTGAGGTTAGCCTGCTATGTGACCGGCCCGTGCACGGGTGTCAATGAATGAGCTTAAGGGCGATGCCCGATCCAATCCCCAGCGAATACACATTTGTGCGCCCACGCATATTCCGCGGCGGCTCGAATCCGGCCATTATCCGATGGTGTTTGAAAGTTTCAGAAATCGAAGGAGACGAAGGTCATGGCAAGCAAAGTTGACAGCACGAGCGGCAAAGTGGCGTCTGCGGCGTCGAAGGTCATGCAAAGCAAGACGGCCAGCAAGCAGGAAAAGTCGGTTGCTGCTTCGACGCTTACTCAGAAGGGCTCAACCGAGCAGACGAGCGCCAAAGTTGCGACTGCTGCCAGCGGAATTCTCTCGTCTAAAACGGCCTCAGCGGCTGCCAAATCCGTCGCAGCGTCGGCGTTGGCTCAGAAAAACAAAGCCAAGAAGGCCTGAGCTGCGAGGGCTATGCTTGCATTTCAGGTAAGTGTGGATGAAGGCCCTGACGGCCGCGGCTCATCAATTTTTGACTAAGGTGAGTGTGTGTGTTATTACACACTCATGCTGATTTCGGATGGGCCGTATCGCCGATGGTGGAGCGCAATAGCGGTCGGATTATTGCGCGATTGTTGAAGGAGGGCTGGGAAGATGCTGGAGGAAAGGGCTCGCATCGCAAACTTCGCCAGCCATCGTCAGGTCATTCACTCGTAGTCCCTCACCCGAAGAAAGACCTCCCACTAGGAACCGCGCGCAAAATTGCCAAGCAAGCCGGGTGGATTTAGGAGCCTTGCCGTGTTGGTGTATTACGCTATTGTTCACAAAGATTCCGACAGCGCGTTTGGGATTAGTTTTCCCGATATTCCCGGCTGCTTTTCTGCAGCGGACGAAGAAGACGACATGCTTTTTCAGGCGCAAGAGGCCCTGGCTTTGTACGCGAGCAATCCAGAAGCGCTTCCGCAAGCACGTTCAATTCAAGACCTCAAGAATGACGTGGAAGTACAGCGCGACTTGATGGCCGGTGCATTTTTCATAGCGGTGCCGTTCATTGCAATGGATCGCAAAGGCCGGTTCAATCTGATGTTAGACACGTCTTTAGTTGCAAGCGTGGACAGGCTTGCGAATGCAGTTGGCGTAAGCCGGTCAGAATTCGTTTCACGAACGCTAGAGCATCACCTTAAATATGAGACTGGCGCTGTCGTTCTATCGAGATCGGCAAGCCTTGGAGTTTTGAGGGAAAGCACCGGCAAGGTGGCGTCTGCGGCATCCAAAGTCATGCAGAGCAAGACGGCCAGCAAGCAGGAAAAGTCGGTCGCTGCCTCGACGCTCACTCAGAAGGGCGCGACTGAGCAGACGAGCGCCAAAGTAGCGACTGCTGCCAGCGGAATTCTCTCGTCTAAAACGGCCTCAGCGGCTGCCAAATCCGTCGCAGCGTCGGCGTTGGCTCAGAAAAACAAAGCCAAGAAGGCCTGAGCGCGCGCAGACACACGCCTTTGGTCTCGCGATATATCAGCTGCGGATCAGCGGGTCGGCCGGCAGCAGGGGCTTGACGAATTTCATGCCGGCCGATCCGTTACGGCTCCAGACCACCGTGCCGATGAGCGTGCGGCCGCTTTCAATGTCGACTTTCAAGACAGTGCCGCACTCGAGCGGCGGCACGCGATCAAGACCGATGCCGCCCACGCACACGTCGCGAACGAAGGCTTCCCTGGTTTCGCCCGCGATCGTGAGCCGGCAGGTTTGCAGTACGCTCAGCCGTGGCCAGCGTCTTTGTTGCGGCAGCTGGGGGATGACGAGTGAACCGTTGATGGCGTCGATACAGGGTCGTGTTCCGTGGGCGGCACGCTTCAGCAGGCCCGTCAGGACTTTGTGATTGAGCTTATAAATATCGGGAAGGCCGTCTCCCAAAAAGACTTCGAATTCTTGTAATGACGCCATCGTGTCCTGGCAGACTTGCCGCCAAGCGCTCGTCAGGTTTTGTCGATGAACAACGGATGCGCGGGCCTCACCGAGCGTTTTCGCCTCGGAAACGTACTGCGCAAAAGTGCCCTGCGCATCTTTGTAGGCACCGAGAAAGTCGCGCATGGCGTCAAAGGTTTGCGCGCTGTCTGACTCAGCGACGGCGACTGTAAGCAGGCTGCCGAACAAATCGAGGTCGGTGGCCGCATATGCCGCCAAGTTTCCGGCGCTGGCCGGCTGCAAGTTGCCGAGCACCTCGACGCCGCTTGTGATCACGGCAGCCATAACTGCGGCGCTATGCAATTCGCTGACTAGACATTCAAACAGCGCTGGACCGCTCGGGCCGTATTGATCGCGATGGGTTGGGACCGATGGCTGATGGGGCGGCATTTCAATAAAAGCATTTTTCGGCATATTTAAGCTTCTTTGGTTGTGTCAAATCTTCGACACAACCTAAAGTAAAATAGCTAACGCTTTATAACGCAGGCTGATCGTTGTCGTCTCGCGCGCTGTGCCCTCAGCGGGCTTCCATCAGCCCGGAATCGATGAGCCGGCGATGAAAGGCCAATATTTCGTCCGGCTTTTCGCATCCGTTGTAGCGACCGTTGCAAATGCCGAGGAGACGCTTGCGCTCCTGGAAGGCAGGAGACAGCGGTAAACCCGCCGCTTCGAGCAACATGGTCCCCACGTATGGCACATCCAACGCTGGCACGTCGGGTAGCGGCGGGACTTTGTAATTTAGTCCTTCAACCGCGTAATAAGTGAGGTAAGCGGCGCTATCCTTGGTGAGATTGCGGTCTTTGCTGCGAATGGCGGTGCGGTCGGCTTCCGATAGCATCGACCATGTCGACGTCGGTTGATGGTCGCCGTAGTGGACGATCAGAAAGCGCTCGTCGGGAAAGCGCCGCGTCAGCTCCGATTTCATCCAGTCGTAGTCGGTATGCGCCATTGAGAGGCGGCGCAGGAATTCGTCCATACTGGGGTCGGTCCCCGGTCCGCCACCGGGCACTTTGAGCTCGGGCATGAACGCGAAGTAGTAAGGCTGATGGGTCGCAAACGTGATCAGGAACGTGAACAGCGGCTGGCTCGACGTACGGATGTGCTGATCCATCATTGTCAGCATGTTGTTGTAGAAAAAGCGGTCGCGCTCGTGCCCCGACTTTGAGCCCTGATCCTTCATGTCAAAGATTTCTGGCATGCCGACGGCCGCGTAGAACCGGCCATTCGAGACGAAATTCTTGGACAGCGGATAGAATACGGTATTGCGATAGCCGCAGCGGCTCAGGGCTTCGGGGAGCGTGTCGTGCACCTTGCCCGCCATCATGGCTTGGACGAACGGGCGCATGCCGCCGAATGAATACGTCGATACGCCGGCCAGGATCGAAAACTCGGTGAGCCACGAGGCCCCGGCATAGGTTTCGACCCTCAGCGGATGCAGTTTTTTGTCGTCCGACCGGAACATCGAATCGAGGCTCTTGTCGTAGCCCAGCGTCGGAAAAAACTCCGGTGGCACGACTGATTCCTGGTGGATCAGCAAGATGTGCGGGGGCTTTTTGGGCAGATCGCACGAGGCCGGGATGAGCAGCGGCACGCCCTCGGCGACATAGGGTGCGGCCTCGAACAACTGTCCGCGCCACAATGTTTCGACGGTCTCCGACCATGACGCGTAGAACGTCGACAGCGCCAGATCGTCTTCGAACTGCTGCATGTCGGCGCGGCTGCCTTTGACGCCGGCCGTCCACACGGTCAGCGCCATTAAGCCCGCAAGAGCCACGGCCGAGTGGCGGCGCGCGATACGTGTCGGATCGATGATGGCGGTTGCCCATGCGGCAAGACCGAGGACAGTGAACGCGCCAAACAGCTGCAGCATCGGCAGCGGAAAATTGAGAAACAGAAATTTGAGCGTCGCGGGAGAACTTAGATAGTAGACGATGTCGTAGGCGTGGATCGCCATATGCATCAGCCGGATTTTTTCACCCGAAGCCAGAACCACGATCGCCATCATGGCGACCGTCAGGACGGCCGCCACGAGCGCGCGCCGGGTGACAAACACCAAAGCCGCCGCAACCATCGCCGAGACGCTGGCTACGAACCACATGCTGGCCGAGTGGCCCTCGTGATGCCAAATGTGCCAGCCCGCACCAGCTGCCAGCACCAGCCAAAGGAACACCACGCTTTTGGTCTCGAGTTGCCACGCTTCGACGGCCGCGCGTACGCGCTTCAGCCAGCCGGATTGGCTCAGCCCCCGGGGCGTGGCGGTATGGTCGGTCATGGGAAAAGACTGCAATCGGCCGATGTTGTTGTCATCGGACTGTCATACAAGGCCGAACATGGCTCGCATATGAACATTTTGCTTGCTGAACAAATGAAATTTTTTGCCCGTTCAGCCGCCGTTCAGGCAATGCCGTCGGCCCTTAGGAAGGCCCGGACCGCGCGCTCGATGATGGCGGGGATTTCCACATCCCCGCCGATCGGCCCCGCATAGTGCGCCCCACTGCCGGTACGCGCGATGGCAGTGGGGACGTCCTCGCCGGCGTGCATGCCGTCGCCCGAGAAAAATCCGAGCACCAGTGTGCTGTTGCCGGCGTCTTGGAGAGCTGTGTCGAGGAACGGCGTCTCTTCCAGGTAAGCGGTTGTAACGTCAGCAAAAGCCCGGCTCTGCCGCAGCCTGCACGCCGCGCGCTCGGTCGCCTCCAGGGACGCCTGGCCGAGTTTTGATCCGTGGCCGACGAGAAGGAGCGTAGTTGCCGCCGGTTCCAGCGCGTATCGTCCGGCCGCGATTAGCGAAGATCGCAAAATCAGCGGCGGCAGAAGGGGGTCGACGCCGAGCGGCGCTAAGACTTGGGCCCGAGCCGTTAACCCTGCTTGCGCGATGCGGTCGGGCAATATTTTGTTTGTGAAGTATCCATCGGCCATGAACATCGGAAAAATGCAGATGCGATCAGCGCCCGCTAAGGCAGCCTCTTGCAGTGCAGCCTCCAAAGTAAGGTCTTCAGATTTGAGGGTGCCGGCATAAACCTCGCGAAAAATTCCGCGTTGGGAGAGGGCCTGCGTGTGTGCGCGCAAGATCGCATTGGGAGCATCGCCGCCCCGGTCGCCATGGGCGGCGATAACGAGGGCTACATTCATGAGGGCCGTTGTGGTCACGCCGAACCTGCCGGCATTTGGCCGATCGTGTCTTTCAACTTAGTCGACAGCGGGAGCGTCAGCGCTGCCGTCTGCGCGCGGGCCGACATCTTGGCCCAGGTCTTGCGCAAAATGCCGAGCACTTTTGGTTCATCGTGTTTTGCCGCAAATCTGGCCGCGTGATGAACGAGAAACACAAGGCAGGCCGCATCTTCGAGCGCTTGTGCCTCGCCGTCCTGCTTAAGGTTCTCTTTGCGGATGAGGGCGCCAACGCGGGCAATCTCGCCGACGTCATAACCGCAGTTGGCGAGTATCTCCCCGGCCCATTGGGCATGTTTCGCCTTCAAATCATTTCGCCAGCGATGATATCCGGCCCGGTCCATCGGGTACGAAGCACGGGGAACTTCCCAACGGCGCAGATGTTGCGCCCGCACGGCTAGGCGCAACAGCTCGGACGCCTCGGGATGAAGGCTCACCAGCATTGCGCTCATATGTTCACCATAGATGAGTTCGGCAGGCCGCCCGTCAGGATCGCTCAGGTGAGGATCGTGGCTGTTGGCGGCGTCGATGGCGGCAATAGCTTGGTTGTAGCGTGTCATGAACGATCGTATCGGTTGGATTTGCAATTTTGGCTAGACGTGCCGCTTAGAACGGTGCCCTGAATACCACGAATGCGCCCGCCGCGATCAGGGCAAAGCCTAATAGGTGGTTAGCGGTGAATTGCTCTTTCAAAACCACCACTGAGAAAATTGCAAACACCACCAGTGTGATGATCTCCTGCATGGTCTTCAGTTCGGCGGCCGAGTAAACGCTATGGCCGATGCGGTTGGCGGGGACTGCGAGGCAATACTCGAAGAACCCAATGCCCCAGCTCACCAGAATAGCAAGCCAGAGCGCGGATGCCTTGAACTTAAGATGTCCGTACCAGGCAAATGTCATGAAGATGTTCGACAAAGTGAGTAATACCAGCGGTCAATAGTTCTGACCCATCGCTCAACTGGCGGCGCGCGTCATGCTTCGCGTGCGGGGCACGACGGCCGGCTCGCGGAACGCGTGTCGCCGCGCGCAAAGAAAAATAAGATTGGCGCGCCATCTACTGATCGAAGAGTCAAAACTTTGGCGCACCAGTATAATACAACTGGCGCGATGGCGGGAGAGAAATTTAACACGGGCGAAAGTGACTCCTGAAACTGAGCCGTTCAGATTTTCGTAGTTTGTTGGTCATTGCGTCAAGCTCAACTCGCGCCAGCGCGTCAAACTTAACAATTGTGCCCGATCAGGTCTCGACATGTTGGCTCAAAGTCGCTTACTTGCTGAGCAAAGCACCAAAAAAGCAGCACAGGGGTACTCCGACGGCATGCCGCTCACTCGCAAACAGCTGGATGGCCTGATCGGATCCGTCGCCAAAGGCGACGAAGCGGCGTTTGCCGAACTATATCAAGTCTCATCCTCGAAACTCTTCGCCGTTGCTTTGCGTATTCTTCGCAACAGGGAGGAGGCCGAAGAAGTGCTACAGGAATCGTATTTTCGGGTTTGGGAGAAGGCAGCGGATTTTAATCCGGCGTTGGCGTCGCCACTCACGTGGATGGCCGCCATCGTGCGCAACCGCTGCATCGATGAAATCCGCCGCAAGGTTCCGCGCGGCAGCCCCGATGAGAGCCTGCTTGAAAACCTCGAAAGCGATGACGAGCATCCCATCGTCGGGCTCGAGCGCCAGGAAGACGTGCAGCGCCTGATGCGCTGCATGGAAGGCTTGGAGCCGGAAAAAAAGCAGATGGTACGCCTCGCCTATCTCGATGGCATGAGCCGTGAAGATCTGGCAGTAAAGTTCGGACGCCCTGAAGGCACGATCAAGACGTGGCTCTACCGGAGCCTGGCACAATTGAAAGGTTGCCTCGAGCAATGACCGAGCTTGACGACATCGATGGCTTGGCCGCTGAGTATGTGCTCGGCACCCTCAGTCGCGACGAGCGTTCGGCCGTCGAGGTCCGGATGGCGTCCGAACGCGCCTTGAAGTCGTCGATCGACGCGTGGCAGCGCCGGCTGACTCCGCTCGCCGACACGTTAGCCCCAATTGCGCCGCCCGCCAATCTCTACAGCAAGATCCGCGCACAAATCGGTTTGTCCGCGCATGTTATTTCGCTTAAGACGCGCGAACTGCAGCTCACGCGCCGTGGCAACCGCTGGCGCAATGCGGCGGCAGGCATGACGGCGATGGCAGCTTCGCTTGCCGGCCTCGTTGTCATCCGCGAAGTGCAAAATCAGGCCCTGCCGACGCAGTTCGTCGCCGTGCTCCAGTCTGGCAAGGATCAGCCGGCGTTTCTACTGACGGTCGATACCAAAACGTACAACTGCGTCATCACCGCTGTGTCGGCACCTAAGCTGCCCGACAAGAGCTACCAAGTTTGGATGGTCAACGACAAGCTGCCCAAACCCAAATCGCTCGGTGTCATGAGCGAAGGCGAAATGAACGTCATGCCGATGGCTCCCGGGCCCGACACCGATCTATTCATGAACGCGTCGTTCGCCGTCAGCCTCGAGCCTGAAGGCGGCTCGCCAAGTGATGGTCCGACGGGACCGGTTCTGTTCTCCGGCAAGCTCATTCAAGCGACGCCCTGACCGCAAGGTCTGAAACGCGCGCTCACGCCAATCCGTAGTCTGTCCTGAACGGGACATTCAAGGCGGAGACTAAAGCTCATGCACACGCGTTTCATTGTTGCGGCATGTATTGCCATCCTCGCAGCGCCCATTGCGCCGAGCCCAGCCTCGGGTGACTCGGACGCCGAGCCGCTGCAATGGAATGCCTGGGAATCCGGCCTGTTCGCGCGCGCCAAGGCGGAGAACCGCTTCGTCCTTCTCGATCTCGAAGCCGTGTGGTGCCACTGGTGCCATGTCATGGAGGAGACGACCTACAAGGACCCAAAGGTCGTCGCCTTGATGAAGGCCAAGTATCTGCCGGTGCGCGTCGATCAGGACCCCAATCCCGATTTGTCGAACCGCTATGGCGACTGGGGATGGCCGGCGACGATCGTATTCGCGCCCGATGGCACCGAGATTGTAAAGCGCCGCGGCTATCTTGATCCGCAGGAGATGGCGGCGCTGCTCGACGCTATTATCAAAGATCCCTCGCCTGGTCCATCGGCAGAACGCGACATCGACGTGAAGCCTGCATCGCGCTCGATACTGACCGCACCGGACCGGGGCGGCCTGATCGACACGCTCAACGAGGCCTATGACGAAGCCAACGGCGGCTGGGGCGATGTACATAAATTCGTCGATCCCGACAGCATGGACTGGCTCCTGGTCAGCGCCGAAAGCGGCGACAAAGTTGCGGGCGCGCGTGCGCGCCAAACGCTGACCGCCGCGTTACTCCTGATCGATCGCGAGCAAGGCGGCATCTACCAATATTCGGACGCCGCCGACTGGAAGTCGCCGCACTACGAAAAAATCATGTGGTACCAGGCCAACGGCATACGCCAGTTTGCGCAAGCCTATGCGCTGTGGAAAGATCTCGCTTATCTCGCGGCGGCAAACGATCTGGCCCGCTACCTGACGACACAATTGCAGTCTCCAGACGGCACGTTTTACACAAGCCAGGACGCCGATGTGGACGCATCCATGCCGGGCAAAAAGTACTATGCGCTGCCGGCGGCGGATCGCTCGGCGCTGGGCCGCCAGCCACGCATCGACCGCAATATTTATGCGCGTGAAAATGGCTGGGCCATCTCCGGACTCGTTGCGCTCTCCAACGCGACCGGCGATGCGGCCATCCTGGCGGTGGCTGAAAAAGCCGCGCGTGCGATCATCGCTAAGCGCGCGATTGAAGGCGGCGGCTTTCGTCATGGCGAGAAGGATCGCGCCGGGCCCTATCTCGGCGATACCCTTTCGATGGGCCAGGCGGCGCTCGATCTCTATGCCGCGACCGGCAACCGCGAATGGCTAACCGTCGCCCGCAAGGCCGGAACTTTTATTGCGGCCAACTTCAAAGATGACGCGGGCGGATTTAAAACGACGATGACGGCCGAAGAAAAGGTCGGTGTGTTCGTCAAGCCATTCAAACCGCTTGATGAGCAAATGCAAGTAACGCGCTTTGCAACACGCATGTTGCGTTATTTCGGTGCGCCTGAAGATCGCGCGCTCGCGGAACACGGCATGAGGTACCTAGCGTCGAGCGATGTCGTCGAGCAGCCGCGCACGCTGGCTGGCGTTCTCCTCGCTGAACGCGAGCTCGTCAGCGAACCGACGCACATTACAATCGTTGGCCGCAAGGACGACCGTGAGGCCATAGCTCTTCACGTTGCCGCGCGCGCGTATCCCGCGCTCAACAAGCGCTTGGATTGGTGGGACCGGCGCGAAGGCCCGCTGCCCAATCCTGATGTTACGTATCCAGAGCTCGAAACGGCGGCGGCGTTTGCGTGCTCGAATACCCTATGTTCGCTTCCCGTCTTCACTGCGAGTGAATTGAGTACCACAGTGAAGCGCATGCTGGCAGTGGTGGATCGGCCAAAAACCGAATAGTTTCGCGGGGCAACGTAAAGCTTGGAAAAAAATAAACGGACTCTTATCTTTTTTGAAACCCGTGCGCGTTCGCAACGTTATTCGAGTAGATGCTTCTCACGATCGGCCCCGAACCGGTAAGCATCGAAAAGTCAAACCGGGGCATAACCAGAAGATTAAGGAAACGCTCATGAAAATTTCCGCAAAATCAGGTGCCGCTCTGGCCGCTGCCGCCGCTGGCCTGTTGATGGCCGGCTCGTCGATCTCGACGTCGTTTGCTGCTGATGCAGCCATGGATGCCAAGGGCCATTGCGTCGGCGCCAACGCCTGCAAGGGCACCAGCGCTTGCAAGACCGCAACCAGCGCCTGCAAGGGTCAGAACGCCTGCAAGGGCACCGGCTTTACCGAAGCCACCAAGGCTGACTGCGAAAAAGTAACGGGCGCTAAGTTCGAAGCCGCCGCCCCAATGGCGATGCCAGAAAAGAAGATGTAAGAATTTTGGCGCGTTCTTTCGCGGCTCACCGCTCAAAGAACGCGCCGCTCCCTTTCCAATCCACAATTCGATCGATCAACAGGGCTCGCCGTCGGCGGCGCCAGCAGGAGAACTATTATGAAAATCACAGTCACATCCGGTGCCGCTATGGCCGCTGCCGCTGCAGCACTCGTCGCCGGCGCATCGCTGCCCGCCGCTGCCGGCGCAAACTATGCGGTCAAGTGCTATGGCTTGAACGCCTGCAAAGGCAACGGCAGCTGCAAGTCGCTCGGCAACGCCTGCAAGGGCATGAACGCTTGCAAGGGCCAGGGCGTCAAAATGATGTCGAAGTCGGCTTGCCTCGCCAAGGGCGGCAAGACTTCGCGCGGTTAAGAAAGTTTGAATGGAAGCGCTGGTGACGAGGGTCAAATCTCCCCCTTCCCCCCCGATCTGATCCTGGACGTTCATCACCAGTCGCATTTCCATGAACCCGGCGGTACGCCTTTCACCGCCGGGTTTTTTATTTTAAGTTCAACTGCACGACGGGCTTCGCTGCCCGACCTCAACCCGAGGCATCTCGATGGCACAGCATAAACTGCAAGCGAGCGCGCAGCCGTCGCCCATCGCTCCGACCGTTACCCCTTCGGACAAGCCGCCGTATCTGGGTTTTGGCTTAGGCCTCCGCGCACAGCATTATGCCGATATTCTGGATGGCGACCCCGACGTAGATTGGTTCGAAGTCATCAGCGAAAATTACATGGTGCCCGGCGGTCAGCCGCTTAAAATTCTCGACCGCATCCGCGCGCGCTATCCGATCGTCATGCACGGCGTCTCGCTGTCGATCGCGTCGACGACACCGTTTGATAAAGGTTATTTGGCCAATCTCAAGAGCCTCGCCGACCGAACCGAGCCGCAATTTGTGTCCGATCATCTGTGCTGGACGGGTGTGCACGGCGTCAATCTGCACGACCTGCTGCCCATTCCCTATACGCGCGAGGCACTCGATCACGTCGTTGCGCGCGTGCAGCACGTGCAGGATTACCTGAAGCGGCCAATCGCTTTGGAAAACGTCTCGACCTACGTGCAGTTCAACCATTCCGAAATGACGGAATGGGAGTTCATTTCGGAGATGGCGCGGCGCACCGGCTGCTGGCTGATATTCGATGTCAACAACGTGTTCGTCAGCGCGTTCAACCATGAGTTCGACGCCTACGAATTCTTGAACGGCATTCCTGCCGACCGCGTCGTGCAGTTTCATCTGGCTGGGCATGAGCATAACATGACGCACATCATCGATACGCATGACGCCATGGTGCCCGACGAAGTGTGGGACTTGTATAAAGCGGCCGTGGCGCGCTTTGGCGCCGTGTCGACCCTCATCGAGCGCGATGATCACATCCCGCCGCTGGCCGAACTGGTCGAGGAGTTGAACAAAGCCAAGGCCATGGCCATCGAACTGGTCGGTCCGCAATTGATCA
>JANNUW010000631.1:0-7548 GCA_031414095.1 Hyphomicrobium sp.
CGTTCTTGCAGCCGGCGTCATCTATGTCGTTTCGCTGTTGCTCGGCCCGCGAGGTGGCGTGCTGTGGAAACTCGCTCCGCCCAAGCATCGGACAGCTTGATGCGGATGCGCACGATCCTTACGTTTGCCCGATGCATGGCAGCAGGTTTGCTAAGTCTGACCAGCACAGCATTGGCTCTGGATGGCACGGACCCGAGCCCAGCTACTGCGCCCGAGAATGCTCCTATCCCGGTCGTCGCAACGTTTTCAATCTTGGCCGACATGGCAAGCCGCGTCGGCGGCGACCGCGTCCACGTCACCGCACTCGTCGGACCGCAGCAGGACGCCCACGTCTATGAGCCGTCCCCGGCCGACGCCGCGCGGATCACCAAGGCCCGCCTCGTCATCAGCAACGGATTGGGCTTCGAGGGCTGGATCGATCGGCTGATCTCGTCGTCGGGCTATTTAGGACCGCGCCTCGTCGCGACCAAGGGCCTCGAACCGCAGGCAGCGGGCGGGCACGCGGGTGCGGCCGGCCAGGTTGCAGACCCGCACGCTTGGCAGGACTTGAGAAATGCACTCGTCTATGTGTCAAACCTCAAACAGGGGCTCTGTGCGATCGATGCCTCCGGATGCGCCGGCTACACGGAAAATGCGCAAGCCTACGCCGCCGAAATTTCAACGCTCGACAAACAAATCAAGAGTGACATTGCAGCGGTGCCGGGCGCAAAGCGCAAAGTCATTACATCGCATGATGCGTTCGGCTACTTCGCAACGGCCTACGGCATCGACTTCATGGCGCCTGCCGCCGTCACCACAGCCTCCGAGGCTTCGGCCAAAGATGTGGCACGCCTGATCGACCAGATCCGGACGCTCAACGTGACGACGCTCTTCATCGAGAGCATTTCCGATCGCCGCCTGATTGAGCAGATCGCGCGGGAGACGCGGGTGCAGGTCGGGCAGCCGCTCTACTCAGACGCGCTGTCTAATGCGAGCGGCCCGGCGCCCACGTATCTGACCATGATGCGCTACAATGCGCGCGAACTGGTGCAGGCGATGTCACAACCGTAATTCTTTGACGCGCCAGCGTTGCTGCTCAAGACGGCGAAACGCCGCCAGAATCAAAACAGGCGGGAAATCCCGCCTGTCTTCTGGTCCGTTTTGTCTCGCAGCCGGACCGCGTTTCATCGCACGTCGCGTTAGTGGCACGCGTGCGAGAGTGCTCCGTTCATTTGGCCCGATCGCAGATCGAATTCGACGAGCTTGCTCGCGCGCGACGTGCTGGCCAAGAGATGGATGTGAACTTCGTTAGCGCCCAGTTCCGCGCCGCGCTGACGAATATCGGCGAGGTTCAAAGAGGCGGCGCTATGGGTCGCGCTGCCGATTGCGAGCACGGTGCGCTGACCCGCGTCGTCGCGGCGCACAAGAATGTAATTGCCCGATGCAAGTACCGGGCACTCGACGAGGCTGTAGACCGTGTGGACATAGCGGCGGCCGGTGCCACCCGTCCAGAAATGGAAGCGGTTCGCCAGATCCTCGGCGCCATCGAGTTCAGCTGCCTGATTGAGCGGCATGATCCGCTGCGCGCGGGCGGCGGCTGGGGCAAATTGAATGACACGGGCTGTCATTGGCGGATCCTGGTTGAAGCCGTTTGGGCTTTAAGACGCTTACTCGGTGAAGGTCAAAATGCTCTGAATTTCTAGCGTAATTGTGGCTGCGGCTCAGTGATTTCAAGGCAAGGTGAATAGAGTGTCTTGCATTGAACCGGACTTGCACACTCGACTTGCCGGCACCAACACACCGCCGGTTTAAGCTTGAAACGCCAGACGCGATGTTTCCGCAGGAACACCAGCGTTAAGAACTAAGCCTCAGCCGCAGCGGGAATATCCGCAACTTTTGCACGTCCAGCAGCCCTCTTGCCGGGTGAAGTAGGACGAACTGCAGCGTGGGCACAGGCGCGGCGCCGCCCCGCCCACTGCGCGTCTTGAACCGCGGTCGCCGCTGTCGGCTGCCCCAGCTTTGCCATAATCAACCGCCGCGCTGTCGCCGGCGCCCACGCTCAACTGAGTGTCCGTGAGGGCAACCAACTGGGTCGTCGATTGCGGGACCAGAAACCCGGTTTTGATCATGTGCGCCTCGATCACTTCGCCGATGGCGGCGAGCAAGCTCGGCACATAACGGCCATCGATCCAGCGGCCACCTTGCGGATCAAAAATCGCCTTGAGTTCGTCAGCAACGAAGGCCACATCGCCGCCGCGCCGGAAGACGGCACTGATCATGCGTGTCAGCGCGACCGTCCAGGCATAGTGCTCGAGATTGCCGCTATTGATAAAAATCTCGAACGGCCGCCGCCGCGTGGTCGTGCCGCCGCCCTGTGCTGGAACCTCGAACGGCATGTCGTTGATCGTGACGTAGATCGCATGATCGCTGTCGGACCATTTCAACTTGTAGGTCGCCCCTTCGAGCACGCCCGCCCGGCTCAGCGGTTTGGTCATGTAGACGACGCCGGGCGTCGCTTCGCGCGCGGGTGCGGGCTGAGGTAAACTCGTTACTGCTGGCGCTGTGGCTGGAGCAGTGCGCGCGGGCTCGCGCGATGGACCCTCCGATCGCGCGGGTGTTCTCATATCGGCATTTGAGGAGTAGCCGGTGCTCGCGCTGGCCGCCGCCGGCTCAAGCGCAGAGAGGATAGAGCCTGTGATGGCATTTGGCCGGTAGGTCGTGCAGCCCTTCAGGCCGAGCGCATAAGCTTGCGCATAGACGTCGCGAAACGCGGCAAAGCTCAGGCCCTCGGGGCAGTTGATAGTCTTGGAAATGGCACTATCGACGTGCGGCTGCAGTGCCGCCTGCATGGCGAGGTGATCGGACGGCAAGAGATCAGCCACGCTGACAAAGGCGGGCGTGAGCGCTGCCGTGTCGCCAAACGCGCGGCGGTAGCTCGCGTGCGCGAAGTCTTCGACCGTTTCCAGGTGAGTCGTGCCGGATGCCTCGCGCACGCGCCGGTTGAAGATGAAATCGAAAACCGGTTCGACGCCGCTCGATACGTTACCCGCCAGCAACGAAATCGTGCCGGTCGGTGCAATCGACGTCAGGCAGCCATTGCGCAGCCCATGTTCGGCAATCGCGGCGCGCACGGTCTCATTGAGCGCAACGACATTGGGCTGTTGGAGAAATTTCTTCTTGTCATAAAGCGGGAAAGCGCCCTTCTCGCGCGCCAGACCGGCGCTTACGGAGTAGGCCGCGTTTTGAATCGTGCGCATCCACCCGGCCGCTTGATCGCAGGCGGCGGCAGAGCCATAGCGCAAACCCATCATGATGAGCGCGTCGGCAAGGCCGGTGACGCCGAGCCCTATGCGGCGCTTAGCTTTGGCCTCGTTCTTCTGGGCCGCCAAGGGGTAGGCCGATACGTCGATGATGTTGTCGAGGAAACGGATCGCGGTTGCGACCCGGCTTTCGAGCGCGCCTGCGTCGAGGGACGCAGCGACTGTAAACGGCTGGCGCACCAGCGCTGCAAGATTGATCGAGCCGAGCAGGCATGCGCCGTATTCGGGCAACGGCTGCTCACCGCACGGATTGGTGGTGTGAATATCTTCACAGTAGTTGAGATTGTTGCGCGCGTTGATGCGGTCGATGAAAATGACGCCGGGCTCGGCTGTGTCGTAAGCCGAGCGCATCAACCGGTCCCATAGGTCGCGCGCGGCAACGGTGCGGTAAACCGTGCCTTCGAATTGCAGATCCCACGGTTCACCAGCCTGCACGGCCGCCACGAAGCGGTCGGTGACGAGCACCGACAAATTGAAGTTGCGCAGGCGCGCCGGGTCGGATTTGGCGGCGATGAACTCTTCAATGTCGGGATGATCGCACCTGAGCGTCGCCATCATGGCGCCGCGCCGCGCGCCTGCCGACATGATGGTGCGGCACATGGCGTCCCACACGTCCATGAAGCTGACTGGACCCGACGCATCGGCGCCGATGCTGCGTACGAGCGCGCCGCGCGGGCGCAGGGTCGAGAAATCATGACCGATGCCGCCGCCCGACTGCATCGTCAGCGCGGCTTCGCGCACCTGTTCGAAGATGGCGCCGAGGTCATCATCGATGCGGCCCATGACGAAGCAGTTAAACAAGGTGACGGACCGGCCCGTGCCCGCGCCCGCCAAGATGCGCCCGCCCGGCAGAAAGCCAAGATCGGTCATCGCGTCAGCAAATGTTTGCGCCCAACGCTCGCGTTTGCGCTTGCCGCCTTTTTCGACAGACGCGGCAGCTCTGGCGACCCGCCAGAGCGTATCGTCAAGCGTCTCATCGGCCGGCAATGCCCCGCCCCTAAACCCACCCGGGACTTTGAAGCGATACTTGGCGTCCCAGATCTCGCGCGCGATCGGCGGCAGCATCAAAGGGGGTCTGTTGGGGCTATCGGAAGACATGCGCGTTCCTAATTTTCACTGCCGCCAACATGATCCCAAAAAACGCAAGAGTCAACAAATGTTCTTTCTATGTTCTTATTTTGTCCGAAAGGTCCACTGCGCCAACTTTGGCGGCTGCCTCTGCAGATAGTGGCGGCGCGCCGGGTTTCAAAGCCGCCTCTGCAATGAGACGGTCACACGCGGCTTCGATCTGCGCTTCGAGCGTGCGCCGGAATTCCTTGCGGGGAAGACCGGGCGGAAGCGCAGGTAAAAACTCGACGACGATGGTGCCGGGGTAACGCATCAGGCTGCGACGCGGCCAATAGAGACCCGAGTTCAGCGCGACCGGCACGCACGGCAGGCCAAGGCCCTCGTAGAGCGCCATGTAGCCGGGCTTGTAATCGGGCGCGGCTCCCGGCGCCATGCGCGAGCCTTCGGGAAAGATGATGATCTCGCGGCCCTCCGTTGCGCGGTCGCGCGCGTCGGCGATCATGCCCTTCAAGGCCGCCGCCGCGCGGTCGCGCTTGACGAGGATGTGCTCGAACTTGACGCAGAACCAGCCGTAGAACGGGATCCACTTCAGTTCATCTTTGAGCACGATGGCGGGATCGGAAAATAGCGGAATGAGCGCGAACGTATCCCACGCTGACTGGTGTTTCGCGACCACGAGACACGGCGCCTTGGGCAGATTTTCGCGCCCGCGGACCTCCATCTTAACGCCCGCAATCACGCGCAACAGCCAGCACGACGCGAGCGCATGCAGCTTCAAGCCAAACATCGCCCACGCGCGCGGCGCGAGCAGCAGCCACGAGCCGAACAGCAGGAACAGCGCCGTCACGATGTAGAAGACAGCGGCGAACAGGAGCGAGCGGAGCATGGGATGCGTGGGGTTAAGGGGCTTGCGGGTTTCAAATGGTTCGTTAGCTCATCTGAACGTTCCACGCCACCAAGTCTAATCGCATCCCGGCGACGATACGTCTCGTCTTGAGCCCCCAGACCAAGTTCCCGTTACCGTTCGTCAGCGAGTGATTGGCTCATCAAGCATAAATCGGTATTTTAGACATCGCGTAATTTCGAGTGAGTTGCGTTGTACGGTTGCCCGCCGCCATTAAAGAAAAAATCGCCCACAGTGAGCAACTTTAGGCCAGAGAGTTCGATCTGGAAGTCCGCGCGGCCGTCGCCGTTGATATCGCCTTCTATGATGGTTTTGTCGCTTGCTGTGCCTGGTTTATTGACCTTCTCAAAACGCAGCTCGCCAGCCTTGTGGTTGAAATCCTGTGTCTTGATAAACTTGAACTTCTGATCGCCGCCTCCTTTAATCGCGTCGATGGTCCTGAGGTCAATGTCATCGACGCCATGTTGGAAGTCAGCGATCACATCGCGGGTCGCAGCCTTTTTGCCGGACAAGGAAGGGGAGAAAAGGAGCCGCGCTTAAAGCCCCGACGTCTTGGCTAAGGGAGGCTGGGCGAGCGGGGGCTTGGCGCCGCTCGCCGTGACCGTTCCCATATCCCACGGACCGAATGCGCGGGCCATGATGAGGCGGGCGGCCGCGGGGAGGAACTTCACGTACTCCGACACCATAACCTGCATCGTTCGCGGGTTCAGCCACCACGGCCCATCGCTATCGCTGTGGGCGGCGACCCGATGCGGCACCAGTTCGACGCCCGGCAGCGCGCGCCCGAGCTCAGCCAGACTGCGCGGCATATGCAGGCGCGAGGTCACGACAATGAGCCGGTCGTAGTGATGCAGCGCCACCCACTTGCGGGTCTCGGTGGCATTGCCGACGGTATCGAGAGCGGCGTAATCGAGATCGACGCAGCAGTCGAACGTCGGTGCCGCAAGCTTAGTCAGCCTTTGGATCGTGTCGCGGTTGATTTGCACGTTGACGCCCGAGATCAGCAGGCGTTCGCCCCGGTGATCGCGCAATAGGCGTGCGGCTTCCGCAATCCGCACCGGGCCGCCTGTCAGAACGACGATACCGTCTGCGCTGGTAACAGCTTTATCAGGTGGACGGCCGACGTGAGCCGCAAACAGCACGAAGCCCAGGACCAGGAGCCAAGTAGCTCCGCCTGCGAGCACGACAGCAGCTTTACCATGCGTCGTCATTGCCGCCCTGAACTTGTGCCTGTCCTCTTATCTCGACGCGTGGCTCGCGTGCTCCGACTCAAAAACAGAGGAAACAACGTACGTGCGAGACTATGCTTCGTTGAACAATACACCAACAAATTCGACCGGCGATAGGTTTACGCTCTTCGAACATCACAGTTCGTGCACTAAGGTTAGCAATCCCAGCACCAAAGAACTAGACGGCAGCCCGCAGGCGACGTGCCGGCACCTCAGTGCTTGGCATTCAGTATCCGGTAAACACCCAGCCGCGACATGAGCATACACAGCGCCGCCACGACGACCACCACGATCCCAAGAAGCACGTAGCCGGCCATGTCGAGATAGCCCGATCCGACGAGAACATGCATTTCCGAGACCGTGACGGCACCGCCGCCCAGAAGTTCGACCATGAGCGGCATCGTCCCGAAGACGATTAACGCCGACGCTGCGCCGACGAGCCCCGCTCGAACGCCGAGCCGCAAGAAATGCTTTTCGAACTCCCGCGCGATGAAGCGGTCGGTGGCGCCGACAAAATGCAGAACTTCGACAATCTCGCGGTTGGATGCCATCGAGCTTTTTGTGGCCGATACGATGATGGCCGTGGTCGCCGCCGCGACCAGAAGCAGGATGGCGACGCCACCCAGCGCAAAGCTGCGCGTCACGGTGCGGATCTGCTGCTGCCAGCGCCGGTGGTCGTCGAGGCTCGCGCCCTTGAACTGGGCTTCGAGCGCTTTGCGGACCGCCTCGAGATCGGGCGGCGAAGAGCGATCGAGTTCGATGGCGATGAGCCTGGGCACCGGCAGGGCTTTGAGCGCGTCGCTCTTGCCGAGCCACGGCTCCAGCAATTCAGCCGACGTCTCGACGCTGAGCGGCTTGACCTTGGCAATGCCGGACTGGCCTGCGAGAAAAGCCGAGATGTCCTTGACCGACTTTTCAATGTCGCCGTCGTCCTGCGGCTCGACCTGAACAGTGACCTCACTGGCGATATCCTTCAGCCATGCTTGTGCCGACTGGTTGATCATGTAGACGGCGCCCGCAGTGAGGCAGGCGAGAAAGCACATGATGG
>JANNUW010000632.1:0-2743 GCA_031414095.1 Hyphomicrobium sp.
GTTTCCATAAGCCGGGAGCGCCGGTCGCATCTTTGGGAGCTATAGAGCAGCCTCGTCCTAAACGGACAGGCACTTAGTCGATTCCGCATTTCTACACTTTCGATGCATATTACCGTGGGATCTCAAGCAGTCGTCCTTGCGCAATCCCGCCGACAACCGGTCGCTGAAAGTCTAGTCGTCTCTCTTGCAACCTGCGTTACAGGCGTCGCGGCTTCCGTGGCAGGCTCTCAACAAATTTTCCTTGGTGTTGGTGTCGATGCTCTTCTCGGCACCCCGAAGCAGGCAAGGTCGAAAAGCCAAAGATGATGACAATTGTTTAAACAATAATTCTTGACGACATCGGATTTTCCTTCGATCCATCTAAACCAAATGACATTATTGCTTGATGGCCTTTTTCCGCTTCTTTTTCGGCTGGATTGTCGTCCCCGCCGCCGGATTATTCGTATCATCCCTCAAAACGCCACCGGTACCTACGTCTCCCACGTTTCCCTGGGCACCTCCTTGCTTAGCCGGATAGCACAATACCTGAGTCCTCGTGCAATTATCTGAGCATTCGCTTCGTTGATCTACGGTATAATTGGCAGCTTGACATGAAGTCTCGCAAAGCACCCAAGCTGCATCACAAATTTTATCAGCCTCTGGCTCCGGACCACCCGTGTCATCCACAGCGAGGACGGAATTAGACGTCGAAAAAAGCAAGAGAACAGCAACTGCTGCAAGACTATAAAATCTGGTGTGTAGCTTCCATCTGTTTTTTTCCAATGTGAACACTCCTCTGGGCCATGGCAAAAACCGCGAAGTAAGTTAGTTTGACGGCACATATTTTTTGGTTTTTCTTTTGGGTCGGATCTGATCTTTTGATGTTGCTGCATCACCTTGGTTTGCGGATGTTGCTGCATCACCTTGGTTTGCGGATGTTGCCGCACCGCCTTGGCTTGCGGTTTGGCCAAGGCAAGTTTGCATCGAATTGCCACAAGTTTGGTTGCATTTAGAAAGCTCCGTGTCCGGCATCGCCGCCTTGCCACACGCGTCAAGACAAGCTTCGGCCACGGAAAAACATAGTTTATCTACATCTATTTCTGGCGCCGCAGAACCTTTTTCCTCGGCTTCAGACGCGGTGGAGCCGCAGAAAGCAAAGATTGCGGCGAATAGTAATGTCTTGAATGTATGTTGCATTGTGAAACTCCAAAAGTGTTGTGGTCTCCGGTCATGACGGAGGTGTGTAGTAAGGTACAAAGCAAATCCACGAGTTGTCGGAACTGCGCACCATGGCCTTGAGGTCGTTGCGGCCATATTGCAGCCGACAGGCGTGTTCGACGGAAATGGCCAAGCCGTTTCTTGATCCTCTTTTCTTGCAGCGCCAAACGTCGCCCAGGTGCATCACGCCAGAGTTAGACCCGTAGATGGTTTTGCAATAGTAGTCGAGATTTACGCCACCGAGAGTTCTTTTGTATTGCGCAGCCGCTGGCATGGAGCTCACAAACAACATTATCATGGCCACGCAGGTTGAGGTCTTTGTCATTGTATCACCGTGTCTGGTTGAGGTGCGCCGCCGGGCAGGGTCTTCTTGGACTTCTTGAGTTTGCCGGGATCGGCTTCCAAATCCTTCACGGGCGGCAGGGTGTTCAGGCAATGGAGGAAGGCGCGCTCGCAGACTCTGAAGCAGGCGTACATCTCGTGGCTGCCCGGCTGCTGCTTTTCACATCCCCGCCAGACACAGTTTTCGGAAGAGACATAGCAGGCATTGGCGCTTGACGCTGACATGGCAGGCTGGCTGCCAGCAAACGACACAAGGGCGAGAGTCGCGAGTGTCAATCGGTATCGCATGCTGTATATTCCCTGAAGTCGCAACATTATAACGACATCCACCGGATGACTGGCCAGCTGAAGCTCATGTTTGCGCGAGTGGACGCCCATGGCAAGCTAATATTTTCGCCACGGGGACAACCATGCGCCAATACAGGTGAAACCAACACGTTCCGCGCTGGGAATGTCGATTTCGCTTTCTTCAAGACGCAGGTCTCCCTCGGTTCTCGCTTGAACGCATGATAATCTAAACCTTCACGCCACTGCCGGATCGGGCGGCGGCCGCAGTTCCGCAATCAGCCGCAGAATGTCGGCGAAGAGGTGTCTCGGGATGGCGACCTCGGCCATCTGGAAGGCGACATAGCGGCCATGGCTGATGACCTTGGCACCGATCTTGATCAGCTTCTCCTTGAGGCTGGTCAGCGACCAGTCCCTGATCGGTTCAGGTGTCGCCAGGGTGCGCAGGAAGTTGCCGAGATTGTAGGCGAGAGCGTGAAGCTGAAGACGGACCGCATTGGCGGCGAACGTGCGGCACGACAGGCGGGTCCACTTGATCGCGCCCTTGCCTTCCTTGATGTATTGCTCGCAGGTGCCGCGATGATTGTAGAAGGCGACCACGCGTTTGGCCGGGCGGCTCAGGTTGGTGACGATGAAGCCGATGGTCGGATAGAGTTGGCCGGGATGCCATTCGACCTTGGCAACGACGCGGCGCTTCCTGTCCCATGACCCTGCCTGATAGCTGAAGCTGGCATAGGTGCGGACCACATGATTGGGCGGGCGGCCGACGGGTCGCGTCAGCAGGCAGGCGATGCTTTGCTGAAGGATCGCGTTGGCCTTGAGACGGATCGTGTAGCTGTAGCACTCTGCTTCCAGGAACTCATAGATGTCGGGCGAGGCGAAGGCGGCATCGCCCCGGAAGTAGCGACGGAGGTCCCGC
>JANNUW010000633.1:0-2146 GCA_031414095.1 Hyphomicrobium sp.
CGACGGAAAAGGACTGGTTATCCTGAACCCATTCCTGGCTGATGCCCGCACTGTGAAAGCGCTCGCGCGAATAGGTTTCAGCAAAGTACCCCCGCGCATCGGGGAATTTCTTCGGGGTAATTTCAACGACACCATCAAGGCCTAGGGGGCGCAGCTCCATCGTCATCCCTGGCCGTGCTCGGCTGCAATCCGGCGGAGATAGGCGGCGTACTCCGTCTTGCCCATAGCATCGGCGCGCTTCATCACGGCATCAGCCGGGATGTAGCCATGGTTCAGCGCAATCTCCTCCGGGCAACAGATCTTGCTGCCGGTGCGCGTCTCAATGGTCCGGATATAGGAGCTGGCATCATGCAGGCTGTCATGGGTGCCAGTGTCAAGCCAGGCATTGCCGCGTCCCAGCTTCTCCACATGAAGATCGCCCCGCGTCAGATAGGCCCGGTTGACATCAGTGATCTCAAGCTCGCCCCGCGGTGACGGCTTGATTGACTTGGCAATGCCCACCACGTCGCGGTCATAGAAATAGAGCCCGGTCACCGCCCAGCTTGACTTGGGTGCCGCAGGCTTCTCTTCGATACTCTTGGCCAAGTCGTTCTTGTCGAATTCAACCACGCCGTAACGCTCCGGATCCGACACATGATATGCAAAGACGGTAGCACCCGTCTTGCGCGCCGCAGCCTTTTGGCAGCGGGCCCCAAGCATGTCGCCATGGAAAATATTGTCGCCGAGGACCAGAGCGGCGGGGCCACCGCCAAGGAATTTCTCACCAATCAGAAAGGCCTGGGCCAGCCCGCCGGGATGCGGCTGCTCCGCATAGGAGAGGTTAACGCCGAAAACCGAGCCATCGCCAAGCAGATTTCGAAATTGCGGAAGGTCATGGGGCGTGGAAATGATCAGGATATCGCGCAACCCCGCCAGCATGAGAACCGACAGGGGATAATAGATCATCGGCTTGTCATAAACCGGCAGAAGCTGCTTGGAAACCACCATGGTAAGTGGATAGAGCCGTGTCCCACTGCCGCCCGCTAAGATTATTCCACGCATAGGCCTTCAGATCCATTTTAACATTATACAACAATAACTTAATAGGTTCATTTCTTACCAAAATAGCAGCGAGAAGAGAAACTATTCAGAATGATTTTTGCGCCAACTTCCTTTGAGGATTATGACGGTAATAGTCAAGAGCGCCAAAATTCGTGGTTACCAAACAACTTTGAGCAAGCTACTTCGAAACAACTACCCCTTCGAGCGTTACCCTCCCATGTCTCACCTTTCGCTAGACATCCAGTACTGCGCTTGACCGCTACCTGCGATCTGTACGGATCCACCCCGCACCCCGGCTGCGCCACATTGCGAAGTAGAGGCCAAATTTCCTGACAAACACACGAGGCAGCTCCAGCACATCGCGAAGCAACAAAACATCGCGGCCGAAGCGAACCCAAGCCAAGGCCAGCGTCAACAGAAAGATCAGTAACGAACAGCCAGACATCACCAAAGGAAAAGCAGACCCGCCAGCGATCACGAGAATGGCGGAAAATGTTAGCCAAAGTGTCAACATAACCAGAAGCATCATCAGCGGTGGCACCATCAGATCACATGCCATTGCCATGAGTGAAAAATTCAAGCTGACCAGCCCACGCAAAAACATTGCAGGTGCAATCTTCATGGCCATGCTCAAGGAACCTGTCTCCCATCTCTGCCGCTGAACGACAAAGCCATGCTCGGTCGTCGGAAAATCACTCTCCACCCGAGCCTCCGGGCAGTAGATCGGCGCAAATCCTGCCGCGGCAAGGTCCAGCCCCATCTTCACGTCCTCAACGATGTTATTGGTAGCCAAATTGATGCGCTTGATCGCCTCCCAAGGAAACGCCATTCCGGTTCCCATGAGCTGGCAGGGAAGCCCTAGAGCGGCAAGTCCCGCAGGCCGCACATGGTTTTTGACGATCCAGGCAAAACCGGCAACACGGCGCTCGGCATCTACAGCTGGTGGAAGAAGTACCACATTCAAAGCCTGCGCTGGGCGATGGTTTCGTTCCACGCAAGCGACAAGCGAATCAATGGTCTGAGGCACCAAGCGGCAATCCGCATCCACAACAAGCACGATATCCGGTGGATCATCAGCGAGATGCCTCACTCCAAAATCGAGCGC
>JANNUW010000634.1:0-5856 GCA_031414095.1 Hyphomicrobium sp.
CGCGCAGGCTCGAGGCCTGGATCGCGGGACCATCAGCCATGGGATCAGAAAACGGCATACCGATTTCGATAATGTCAGCGCCCGCCCCCGGCAGACCGCCCAGAATTTTTGCCGACGTTTCGAGATCGGGATCGCCCGCACTGATGAAGGTAACGAACGCCGGCCGGCCCTCTTTTTTCAAAGCAGCAAAGCACTGATCGATGCGGGTTGGCCGGGTAGGCTTGAGTTTATCCGCCATCGATTCCTGTCTCATTCTTTCAACGGTTCTGCGCAAAGGCACGAGATCGTCTGTGACGGTCACCCAAATTACTCGCGGATCGACCCTTTGGTTCTCGTGCCGCAAAATGTTGCCGATAGTCTTGATTTCATGCCACGGGATTTCCGGATGGCGCGCCTTTGCCTCCTGTGACAAATGCCGGGATGCTTCCGAGATAATTTCTAAGGCCCGCTCGACTGCCAAGCGGAGCAATTGATCTGTTTGAAAATCAGTCAAGGTGCGCCCGGCAGTAAAGCGCTCAATGTTATCTATCTGGTCAAGAATATCTTGGATACGCGCTGCAAATGTTCGGGCGTGCATCAGAACACCTGCAGCGCACTGCGCTCAATATCTGATTTCAACATCGGGTGTAACGAAGAGCGCGTCCCAACGTCAACATCTGCTCCCAGAATTGCCTCTAGGTTGTGCTGCAGCCGGGCTAATTCGATGAGACCAAACTTTTGCTTCGGGTCGCAATCCACAAAAAGATCGACGTCTGAATCAACGCGTGCCTCATCCCGAGCGTGCGACCCATAGAGAAAAAGGGCTGACACGCCAAGAGAACGAATAGCCGATTCGTGAGTGCTCAAAACCGTTACGACATCTGATTGGCGCATGTCCGTGCCCGCCTCTATATCTTCATTCCCAGTATCTTCGCGACGGAGAACACGTCTTTGTCGCCGCGTCCGCACAGGTTCATGACCAGCAGATTGTCTTGGGCCAAGGTGGGCGCGAGCTTCGTGACATAAGCCAGAGCATGCGCCGGCTCGAGGGCTGGAATAATGCCTTCCTGCCGTGCGCACAACTGGAACGCCGTCAGCGCTTCGGTATCGGTAATCGGCACATACGTGACGCGGCCGGTATCCTTGAGCCATGCGTGCTCGGGACCGACGCCTGGATAATCAAGACCTGCCGAAATCGAATGGCCTTCGAGAATCTGGCCTTCGCTATCTTGCAAAAGATACGTGCGATTGCCGTGTAAAACGCCAGGCGTGCCGCCGCTCATGGAGGCGGCGTGACCGTTTTCGACATCGATGCCGTGGCCGCCCGCTTCGACACCATAAATTTTGACCGTCGCATCGTCGAGGAACGGATGGAACAGGCCGATGGCATTCGAGCCGCCGCCGATGCAGGCCACAAGCGTATCGGGCAGACGGCCTTCAGCGGCCATCATCTGCTCCTTGGCCTCGCGCCCGATTATCGATTGGAAATCGCGGACCATCGCCGGATAAGGATGCGGGCCGGCCGCCGTACCGATGATGTAATAGGTGTCCTTGACGTTGGTGACCCAGTCGCGAAGCGCCTCGTTCATGGCGTCTTTGAGCGTGCCCGCACCCGACGTGACTGGATTGACTTTCGCGCCAAGCATGTACATGCGCGCGACGTTGGGAGATTGGCGCTCAACGTCGGTCGCGCCCATGAAGATTTCGCACGGCAGACCGAAGCGCGCGCACACTGTCGCGACGGCGACGCCATGCTGGCCCGCGCCCGTCTCGGCGATGATGCGCGTTTTTCCCATACGCATGGCGAGCAGGATCTGACCAAGGCAATTGTTGATTTTGTGCGAACCCGTGTGATTGAGTTCGTCGCGTTTGAAGTAGATTTTGGCGCCGCCCTTGCCGCCGTTGTTAGCGGCCACGCCGCGCAGGTGTTCGGTCATGCGTTCGGCGTAATAGAGCGGCGAGGGGCGACCCGAATAATAGGTATTGAGATACGTCACTTCGGCGGCGAAGGCCGGATCGGCTTTGGCGGCTTCGTAGGCGGCTTCCAATTCAAGGATCAGCGGCATCAGTGTTTCGGCGACGAAGCGGCCGCCAAAGATACCGAAATGGCCACGCTCATCGGGGCCGCTGGCGAAGCTGTTGAGCTTGATCTCGCCCGATTTTTTGTTCTTGTCAGCCATCAAACAGTCCTTTGTGTGCCAGCACGCTCGTCGCCGGCACTTTTACACTCAGCGCCGACTACTTAGCGGTCTTCGCGTTGCGGATAAAGAGGCGGATCAGCTCAGCATCCTTGACACCCGGAGCCGTTTCGACGCCCGACGACACATCGACAATGGGTGCGTGCGTGCGCTGGATCGCCTCGGCCACGTTGCCGGGCGTTAAACCGCCCGCGAGCGCAAAGCGGGTCAGATCATCCAATGCGTCTAGAATCGTCCAGTCAAAGGCGAGGCCATTGCCACCAGGCAGGGCGTTTTTATCGCCTGGAGGCTTGGCGTCGTAGAGCAAGATGTCGGCGCTGCCGTTCGCTACATAGTCTTGACTGGCGGCCACATCGGCGCGGGTTTGCACGCTAACGGCCTTCATGACGGGCACGCCCGCGAGACTGCGCACGGCCGCGGTGCGCGCCACCGTTTCATGGCCATGCAGTTGCACGATGTCTGGCCTGACGGTGGCCGCAACACTTGCCACGAGATCGTCGCTTGGATCTACAAGCAGGGCGACCACTTTGGCATTCCCGGAGGCCCGCGCATGAGCGGCCAGTACGCCAGCCGTGGCGATATCGAGGTTGCGCGGGCTTCTTGGATAGAAGACGAGCCCGACATAATCGGCGCCTTCAGCCAGCGCCACATCGAGCGCGGCCGTCGTCGTCAAACCGCAGATCTTGACTTCAACAGGCATCGATCCAAGGCCTTTTCCCGGCCGAGCCGGCCGCCGACTGTCAAGCGATGCACCTGCGGTGTCTGACCCGAAGTGTCAGACACCGTGGAACCGGTGCCGACGACAATCCACCTCTTCAAACATAGTGGGTCGTGTATCTCACGCGGAGTGTCTGCCACCATCCGCAGTCAAGCGGCGGTGCGGCGTGATGCGGGCGGAAGCGTTACGGTTCTTGAACCCGCAGCTGTGCTGCCCATCAGACCCGCATCGCGCTCGCGCATCAACCGGTCGGCCTCGGTGCGCCAGCGCTTGGCATCTTCCACGCTCTTGCGCGACGAGCGCCGCCAGCGGCCCTGTGTGACCCACGTCGCCGCGCCGCCCAGCAGCACGCCGACAATGAGCGAGCTGATGATGTGGGCATAAAACGGCAACACGATTTGCAGAGCTGGAGCTTCGGGCCGGAATGGGTCGAGCACAAGCGGCACGGCATGGCGATTGGAAACGGCAATCGCAACCAGCACGATGGCCGCGAGAAACGACACGATTAATCCAAACATGCGCTTCAGCAATGGAGGGACTCTTTGCTTGGCCCGCTCCGACTCCTCTTAGGAGAGCCGGCCGTCGCGGGCGGTAGAAGTTGCTTGGCCGACTCCGACTGCGGCCGTCGCGGGTGATAGAAATAAAGCCATCCGTCAAAGCAAACCCAAACGTGCGCGGCGGCCGGCGCGCCGGAGGCGTGTCGCCGCGCACCAACAAAGAGACTACCCGTTCAGGCGGTCGCGCAGTTCTTTGCCGGTCTTGAAGAACGGCACAAATTTTTCAGACACCGGCACCGTCTTGCCCGTGCGCGGATTTCGGCCCTGGCGGGCGCCACGGTGCTTGACCGTGAAGGCACCGAAGCCGCGCAGCTCGACGCGGTCGCCGCGCGCCAGAGCGTCCACGATTTCATCGAACACGACATTGACGATGCGCTCTACATCCCGGTGGTAAAGATGCGGGTTAGACCCGGCGATTTTTTGTATGAGTTCGGACTTGATCACGAGACGCCCCCCAGTTCAGCACCAAAATGCGATACCAAAGATCTTGTTTTTGCACGGATTTCCTAAGGGTGCCAAACGGAAACGAGGCCGTCAAGAGTAAGGTTGCTGTCGGCGCGGCCGCCGTTGATGAGTTGCATCGTCCTCGACCAGCCGGCGTCAACCAGCCGTTCGGGCCATGACGCCATTGAACTGCCGAGCCCCCAGCCGCCCGCTGTCGACGGTTTCCAGTCGACAATTTTCAGGTCTTTAGTGACCCCGCGCTTATCTTCGAGCCAACGCTGCGCCTCGGCCTCGCCGCCGATCTCATCGACGAGCTTGACGTCCATCGCCGCGCGGCCCGAGTAGATACGGCCTTTTTCGAGGCCCGGCAGGTCGCCGGCCTTGACGCCGCGGCGCGCTTCCACGAGCGAAATAAACCATTTAAAGCCGTCGTCGATCATTTCCTGCATGATCTTCAAAGCCGCCGGATCGGCCGGGGCGAAACCGGACGGTTGGGCTTTCAGTTCGCCGCTCTTAACCTCGTTCATCTTGACGCCGACCTTGGCCATAAGGTCGGAAAATTCCGGCCATTGTGCAATGACGCCGATCGACCCCGTGATCGTATTGCCGCGCGCCACGATGTAATCGGTGCCCAGGCCGACGATGTACCCGGCTGACGCGGCGACCGTGCCAAACTGGGCCACGACCGGCTTTTCCTTGGCGAGCGCGCGTAAGCCCTCATACAAGGCCTCGCCGCCCGTCGTTGTGCCGCCCGGGCTGTTGACGAAGACGATCACGCCCTCGACGCTTTTGGACTCTTTCAGTTCTTTCAACAGCGCCAACTGCTCGCGGTTTTCTAAAATCGTGCCCTCGATAGCAATCCGAGCGATCTGCTTTTGAGCCGTCAGCGCCACCATTTGGTCGCTTCCCAGCGCCCACGCTCCCGCCACGAGCGCCAACGCGGCGATGGCAACAGACCGCCACAAGCTGACCCCCCGGCGCAAACGGCGGCGGTCAAGGACGGTCTCAGTTTCGGGATGCATCGTTGAATTCTCCAGCCGCTTGGCGGCGCTCGTCATGCTTAACAGTGCGTTTATACAGCATCAGGTAGGCAAGTCTTGGGCCGCAATTCAAGGGTCAGCCCAAAAGACAAAAAAGGCACCGGGAGATTGCTCTCCCGATGCCTGTGTTACGTAACCACGTCCGATTTACTCAGCTTCGGTGTCGTCGTCAGCATCGCGCTTCTTGATGGCGGCCTTGAAGATGTCGCCGAGCGATGCGCCCGAATCCGACGACCCGAACTGGGCGACGGCCTGCTTTTCTTCGGCGATTTCGAGCGCCTTGATTGAGACCGTGATGCGGCGCGCAGCCTTATCGGCGGTCAATACCGAAGCATCGACCTTCTGGCCGACCGTGAAGCGCTCGGTGCGCTGTTCGGAACGTTCGCGCGAGAGATCGGCACGCTTGACGAACGCGACGATGTCGCTGTCGGCAATCTTGACCTCGAGGCCAGCTTCCTGAACGGCAACGACCGTGCACGTAACCTGGTCGCCCTTCTTGTACTTGGCCATAGCGTCGGCAGGGTCGCCGCTGAGCTGCTTGATGCCAAGCGAAATGCGCTCCTTGGCGGCGTCGACTTCAAGCACCTGGGCTTTGACAGTATCGCCCTTTTTGTAGTCCTTGATGACTTCGTCGCCCGGACGCTGCCAGTCGAGATCCGACAAATGCACCATGCCATCGACGCCGTTGTCGAGACCTATGAACAAGCCGAACTCGGTGATGTTGCGGATCGGGCCTTCGATGACCGAGCCCTTGGGATGCTGCGAGATAAAGGCATCCCATGGGTTGTCTTGCGTCTGCTTCAAGCCCAGCGAAATGCGGCGCTTCTGCGGATCGACTTCGAGCACCTGCACGTCGACCTGCTGGCTGGTCGCAACGATCTTGCCGGGGTGGATGTTCTTCTTGACCCAGCTCATTTCCG
>JANNUW010000635.1:0-2252 GCA_031414095.1 Hyphomicrobium sp.
TGTGGGCCTTTGTACGCAGGATTGGCTCGCTCGTCGGCGACAAGCCGGGAGAAGATTGGGATCCGAAGAGGGGATGAGTCCCAAGGGCGGAGGTTCGGCAATGCGAATTGCGATAATGGGCTCAGGCGGTATCGGCGGCTACATCGGTGCAAGGCTTGCCCAAGCTGGCGAAGACATTACATTCATCGCGCGTGGCAGTCACCTAACTGCAATGCAAGATCAAGGTTTGCGCTTGGAGAGCCCACACGGTGGCTTTCATCTACCCCAGGTAAACGCTACCAACACGCCCTCTGAGGTCGGCTTCGTTGATCTCGTTATTTTTGCAGTCAAACTTTATGATACCGAAACTGCAGCGGCTGCACTCATTCCCTTAGTTGGTCCGAAGACGAGAGTGGTGACGCTGCAGAATGGCATCGATAGTGTTGATATGCTTGCGAAGTGCGTGCCGCGGCCGCAGATTGTGCCTGGTGCCACTTACATTTCGGCTTCTGTCGGGCGCCCTGGCGTAATTGTGCACGCGGGCAATACGCGGGTGATACTGGGAGGGCACAATGACACGGTGATCGAGGCGCTCGGATCTGCATGTTCTCGTGCCGGGGGAGTTGACATACAGATTGTTGAGGACATCGAACAGGTGCTATGGGTCAAATTCATCACCATTTCCGCATTTTCGGGTGCAACCAGTTTGATGCGGTGCGGAGTTGGCCGCATATTTGCCGATCCTGAATCGCGCAACTTTTTGGAGCAACTTCGAAATGAGGGCATGGCAGTCGCAGCCGCGGCGGGTCACGAGATGGCCGAAGGTTATGAGGAGAAGGTCATATCACTGTGGACGTCGTTGCCAGGCGAGACACAATCTTCAATGGCTATCGACCTCGGAAAAGGAAAGCCAATCGAGATCGCGTGGCTTTCGGGCCGGATCCACGCGCTTGGGAATGAACTTGGTGTAATGACTCCTGCTCACTCGGCGGTCTATCGCGCGCTTCATTTGCATGCAGCAGGAACCCCACTTTCTTAGCAGGAACGTCACATTTGTCGGGAGGCAAACAATGGCAGCGGATTACATACTGTAAGAGAATCTTCCTTAATCGGGGCTGATGACACACACGCAGTATTTAACTAGCCTGTCAAAGTATTCACAATTTGCTACTCAGAAAACGGTTGCTGAAGGTGGACGAACGCAATCACCGCAGAGGTCGCTTCTGCTTGTGGCTCAAAGCGGCTGAACGCGATTTCCGACGAATCTTCTGCAATCAAGAAGGTAAGCCGACGAGACGCGGACATGGCCAAACCGGCGTGGATGACCAGTAGCTGGTCTCGGCCCTCCCAAGGGCGGTCTTGCCCGACCGGATTTGCGACGACAAGAGGCGCAGTACCGACTCAGGAAATTCATGATATTTGTGCTGTCGGAAGTTACCTCTACTCAGGAGTTTCAGATGGCGAAAAAATCCACCGGCAAGACTACTTCGAAGCGCAAGCCTGCAAAGGTCAAGAGGAGACTCGGAGCGAGAAAGGGAGCCCAGAAACCGGTAAAGCCAAAAGCCAAGACGAAGGCAGCAAAGAAGATCTCGAAGCCAACCTCCAAGCGCTCACCCGCGACGAAAAAGTCCATTGCCAGGACTGAGGCGACGGCCAAGAAGCGGGTGCTTAAATCTTCATCGGCACGGCCGGAAGTTACGAGGAAGAAGGCTGTTCCATCAAAGAGGACGATAGTTGCGAAGCCCCGGACAAAGGCTGTTCGCCCCAATGTGGACATGACTCCCGCAAGTGCCGTTGAACGTGTTGGGGGCGCCATGCCGCCAAAGAACCCTCACCCCGGAATGATGGGTGACGGGACCGAAGAGCAAAATCTGAATCAACCAGGCATGCCGGAGGCCCGGATTACACAACAGGATGTGGAAATCGCGCTCAAGAGAACCGAACCAGATAAGCGCTGACTGGGACAGATCGAGAAGGCGGGCGGTCGCCCGCGCCAACAGTATCGGCCCTAAGCTGCCTATACTACGCAGTTTCGCCATTGGTCTGCAATCGCGGGGGTAAGCATACATGCCGCGGACATCAACATAGCGACGCGATTGACCCTGAACAGACCTCAGCTTCCCGGCGGGTGATAATTCGTCCCCCGTGAACTATTCCTAACTCATTGATTGCGTTTGTTGACTTTGGCATTTGCAGGTTTCGATTTTGCAGGAAAGCGCTGTGTTGAGGGCTGTTTCCTTGCAAAATGATTTTGCGATTCACGAAGGCTTTGA
>JANNUW010000636.1:0-6569 GCA_031414095.1 Hyphomicrobium sp.
CTTCATCCCGGATAACTCTTCCGGCGATGGCGACTTGGGGCGCCGCCTCATCGCGCGGCTCGCCTGCACGGCAGCGGCTCACGTTCGTGAACTTGGGCCCACGCATGTCTCGATCGGCTGGGCTGCAGGTTCCCCCCTCGCCCATGCCGGTCTGCCGCGTGTTGTTTTACTCGACGCAAGTGCTGTCGATCTCGAACTGCCATTTGTCGGCCGGGGCAAGCGGCTGCCTGATGTCCGCACGCCAGAACCCGGCCCAGGGCCTGGTCCGTACCGCGATCTCGGCCTGCAAGACTCGGGCACAACGGCTATCGCTCTGGAAGAGGCCGACTTCATTGTGTCGGGAGGCAACGGCGTTGCGAACGTGGGCACGCTTGAAAGCTTGGCGAAGGCGCTGGGCGCGAGTGTCGGTGCCAGCCGCGTCGCCGTCGACGAGGGCAAATTTGCGCGCGACCGGCAGATTGGCGCGACCGGAAAAACGGTCTCGGCCAGTGCCTACATCGCTGTCGGTATTTCGGGTGCCGTGCAGCATTTGCAAGGCATTAAGGACTGCCGGCACGTCATCGCCATCAACAAGGATGCCGGCGCTCCGATCGTAAAACGCGCCGACCTCAGCGTCATTGGCGACGCCGAAGACGTGATGCAGGCGCTCTCCACGCGCATCGCACAGGCGCGCGCTCAACGCGAAGTTCCCGGAGGGCGCCATGAGCGGTAAGCCTCCATCTGTGGTCGTTCTCGTATCGGCCGGACGTCATCCGGTCGGTGGTGCGCCGCGCGCCTGCCGCGGTGACGCCGTGGCGATGGCCCTGGGCAAAAAGTTAGCTGGGGATTCCTTGCGCGTCGTGCACGCAGGTCTATCGTCGGATCTTGCACTTCTCGATTACATGGCGCTCGGCGCACACCGGATCGAGGTCATGAAGGCAGACGGCGGGGAGGACATCGTCGCTTCGCTCGCCGCGCATGTGCGCGACGCCGATATCATTTTAACCGGCAGCCGCGCTGAGGTTGGAGCCGGCAGCGGTCTCGTTCCTTATTTGCTGGCGAGCCGTCTTAGCCGCCCAATGATCGCCGATGTACTCGACATTAGAATTGCCGGCGACGAATTTTACCTCCAACAATTTTTACCCAAGGGAAAACGCCGCTCCATTGCAGCCACAGCTCCACTCGTCATCTCCGTTCACGCGCTCGCGCCGGTGGCGTTGAATTACGCGCACGCGCGCCGCGTGACCGGGCAGGTGGTGTCAATTGCGGCCGCTGAAAACGGGCCGCTCAGCAGTGAAGCACGCAACACGATCCCGAATGTGCCTGCCTGGACCGTTGATCCGTCAGCGCGGCGCGCGAACGTTTTGAGAGCCGCCGATCATAAGGACGGGCACGCGCGCATGCTGTCGTATATTCAATCCCCGGTGAAGGCGGGCGCTGTCGTATTTGAGGGCAGTCCTGTCGATAAAGCACAAATTTTGCTTACGTACTTGAGGGATCATCGGCTCGTCGATTTTTGACGGCCCTTTTGGTCAGGGAGATTCCCCATGCAACTTTCCAATGAGATGCGCTCGTTGATCTCGCGCCGCCGCCCTGGATACAGCCTGGAAGCGCCGTTCTATCAAAACAAAGACATCTTCGATCTCGACATGGCGGCCATCTTCGGGCGTCACTGGATTTACGTCGGCGTCGAACCTGACATTCCCGAACCCGGCGATTTTTTCACCGTGCCCTTGGGCGGCGCTTCGGTCGTAGTCGTGCGCGACGACGATATGTCGATCCGCGCTTTTCATAACGTGTGCCGTCATCGCGGCGCGCGGTTATGCGACGGCCACAAGGGCAGTGTCGGCAACATCGTGTGCCCATATCATCAATGGACCTACGACCTCACCGGCAAGCTCATTCACACCGAACACATGGGCGACGAGTTCGACCGCAGTAAGTTCAGCTTGAATATGGTCCATGTCGGCAATGCCGGCGGATTGATTTTCATTTGTCTTAGCGCCGAGCCGCCCGCCGATTTCGAAGACATGAAACGCGATATCGAGCCCTACATTCTTCCCCACCGGATTGCTGACTGCAAAGTTGCCTTCGAGGAAGACCTGATCGAGAACGGCAACTGGAAGTTCACCATTGAGAACAACCGGGAATGCTATCACTGCAAGGCAAACCATCCGGAACTGACGATTTCACTCTATGAATTCGGCTTTGGCTACCAGCCCTCGCCCGAAAATGCTGGCGACGTGCAGGCCTATAAGGACCTCACCAAGAAAGAGCATGCGCGCTGGGAGAGTTGCGGGCTGCCATCGGTCGAGCGCGAATTTCTTGACAGCCGCACGACCGCTTATCGCACCGAGCGACTGCCGCTCGACAGGGCCGGCGAGAGCCAGACCATGAACAGCAAGGTCGCGTGCCAAAAGCTGCTTGGCGATCTGACACAGCGCAATCTGGGCGGACTTTCGTTCTGGACGCAGCCCAATTCGTGGCACCATTTCATGAGCGATCACATCGTGACGTTCTCCGTATTGCCCATTGACGCCGAGCACACGCTGTTGCGCACAAAATGGCTGGTGCATAAGGATGCTGTGGAAGGCCGGGACTATGATCCCAAACATCTGAGCGAAGTCTGGCATGCCACTAACAAGCAAGACGGCGCGCTTGTCGAGCGCACGCACTGCGGATCGCAAAGTTCCGCCTACCAGCCGGGCCCCTACTCCCCCTACACCGAAGAGCTGGTCGAAAAATTCATGTCGTGGTACTTCAAGCGCCTGCGCGCGGAGACGGGATTGCATACGGGCGCCAGTGTCAGCGCCATCGCAGCGAACGGCTGAAGATCTATGAGCAGTGCGGGTGACAGCCGGATAGGCGGCTATTTATGGGACGAGCCACCGTCCAAATGGAACCCGGACACCGACGATACGCTCGTCTGCTGCCAGGTTCGCGACGAGACGCACGACGTTAAAAGTTTTTTGTTCCGCACGCCCCAGCCGCGCCTGTTCCGCTTTAGGCCGGGCCAGTTCCTGACGCTGGAGCTCGAGATAGACGGCAGCTCTATCAACCGCTGCTATACGATATCATCGGCGCCGACGCGGCCGGATACGCTGTCAATTACCGTCAAGCGGCAGCCGGGCGGCGTGGTGTCGAATTGGCTGCACGATCATCTTAAGCCCGGAATGCAGGTGAAGTCGCTCGGCCCGGCTGGCGAATTTACCTGTGCTTTGCGGCCGGCTGAAAAGTTTCTGTTCTTGTCGGGCGGCTCGGGTGTGACCCCTCTCATGTCGATGGCCCGTACGCACTACGACCTCGGTGATGATCGCGACATCGTTTTTGTGCACAGTGCGCGCGCGCCGCGTGATATTATTTTTAGGCGCGAACTTGCCGCTATCGAAGCCGTGCAACCGCATTTCCGCACGGCCTTTGTGTGCGAAGCCACGAGTGAGAACGAAGCCTGGGACGGCCACAGCGGCTATCTGACATTGCCAATGCTGCGTCTCATTGCACGCGATTTCGCTCACCGCGAAATCTACTGCTGTGGGCCTGAGGCCTACATGACGGCGGTTCGCGCTCTTTTGCAAAACGCGGGCTTCGACATGACCCGGTATCACGAGGAAAGTTTCTCGTTCGGGCGGCTCGGCGACGCTGCCGCGCCGGCTGCCGGCACTCATGTGGCGGCGGTTGCGTCCGCCGAAGGCAGCTTCAAAATCGAGTTTACAAAATCCGGGCAGACGATTCTGTGTGGCCCCGATCAGTTTATTTTGGATGCGGCCAAGGCCGCCGGCATGCGGCTGCCGTTTTCGTGCGCCAAAGGCATGTGCGGCACCTGCAAATCAAAAAAGATCTCAGGCGACGTTGTCATGAGCCACCAAGGCGGAATTCGCCAGCGCGAAATCGACCAAGGCCTCATCCTGCCCTGCTGCTCCAAGCCTCTAAGCGACGTGGTGCTGGAAAAGTAACTCTGCCGCGAACTGCTCAGGGGAAGCGGCAGCAGCCGTGATCGGGCTTCAAGAGCCGGGGGAGCAGTCACATGTCGTGCATCTGGCCTCCTCAATGGTCACGGTCTTTTAAACGCATTTCACGCGTGTTAGGCAGTCGCCCGGAACACTGCTTCTAAAGCCGATGCCTCAAAAGCTAGACATGTTACCGCCCGGGGAAGGCTAAAGTCCGGCATGTCTATTTAAGATGAAGGTAGTAAGTAGAGCAGAGCGGACCATGCTGCCGATGGGGATCGATGAGATACAGACCACACATTGACGGACTTCGCGCACTGGCTGTCGTTCCTGTGGTCCTCTTTCACGCAGGCGTACCGGGGTTCGATGGTGGCTTCGTCGGCGTTGACGTCTTTTTTGTCATTTCAGGGTTTCTGATCACCAGTTTGCTCGCCAAGGAGTTAGCGCAAGACCACTTCTCTATTGTGGCCTTCTATGAGCGACGCGCCCGCCGCATTCTACCGGCGTTGTTCACGGTTATTTTAGTGTGCGCAGTCCTGGCGTGGGCGTGCTTCATGTCCCGGGAGTTCGTCGCGTTCGGCAAAAGCGCGATTGCTGCTACGCTTTTCTCCTCCAACATTTTGTTCTGGAGCGAAGCTGGATATTTCGACGAGGCGGCCAATCTTAAGCCGCTGCTGCATACGTGGTCGCTCGCCGTCGAAGAACAGTTCTATATTTTCTTTCCCATCATTCTGTATCTCACGCACCGCTATTGCAGGGCCTACAGCGCCGCTGTCATCGGGCTGTTGTTTGTCATGTCGTTTGGCCTCAATGTCTGGGGACTTTCGAAGTGGCCTGATGCCACCTTTTATCTGGCACCCGCGCGCGCATGGGAATTGCTGTTGGGCTCCCTGCTGGCACTCTTAGTCAGACCCGCAGAAAACCGCAGCTGGCTGACGGAAATGTCCGGCGCTGCCGGCATCGGCCTCATTGCTTTGAGCGTTGCACTCTACGACGATCAGGTGCCGTTCCCCGGACTTCGCGCAGCTGTACCGTGCCTCGGTGCGGGTCTGATCATCTGGTCGGGGGAAACGGGCCCGTCGCTGGCCCGCCGGCTGTTGTCGAGGAGTGTGCTCGTCGCCATAGGGCTCATATCGTATTCGCTGTACCTGTGGCATTGGCCGGCCCTTGTCTTCACCCGCTATATACTTATGCGCGAACCCGGGCCGCTTGAACTCGTACTTCTGCTGGCGGCGACCGTCGTCCTCGCATATTTGACTTGGAAGTTCATCGAAACGCCAGTCCGCCGTGGTTCGTTTTGGTCGGGCAAAGCAATCGCGACCGCAGGCACGGCCGCGAGTCTGGCAACCATCGCGTTTGGTGCTTCTGTCGTTTGGGGAAACGGACTGCCCTGGCGCTTGGCGCCCGAAGTGCTCGCAATACTTCACGGCCGGTCTGATCCGAACGCGGCAAAATGCCATAATGCGACGGCCGAGCGCGCCAAAGCTGGCAAGATCTGCACCAGGGGCGCGAGCGATAAGGAGCCGACGTTCGTGCTCGTCGGCGACAGCCACGCAAATTCTCTCAGTCCGGGGGTTTTTGAGGCTGCGAAAGATAAGGGGCTCTCAGGCTATCATTTCACCAACTCAGGCTTTCGCCCTCTCCCCCAAGGTGACAAACGCCGGACCGATATGCTCGACCCGGCCGATTTTATCGATTTTTTGAGAGAGAACAGCCACGTTAAACTCGTCATCGTGGCCGGTTTTTGGGAGCTGGCAGCATCCGGCAAAGCGTACAATCGAAAGCACGGAGCCGCTCACCGCACGAAGGAGGCTTTCGCCAAAGGGCTGGTGCGATTGCTCGAGCCATTCCCAGACCGGCAGTTTGTATTCCTGACTGACTATCCGACCGGCTGGTCGCTCGATCCGCGCTTTGTCGCGCGCGCGCGCCACCTGGGCCGGCATTTGGACGTCGGGCTTTCGCGTCATCAGTATGAGCAGCAGCTGGCAACCTATCAAACAATCCTGGAAGACACCGCTAAATCTGGACACGCCTCTGTCGTTCCTGTCGCCGATGTGTTCTGCAACCAAACAGTGTGCTCCCAGGTGCGTGACGGCAAGACGCTCTATCGTGACGGCGATCATTTGTCGTCAGCTGGAGCGATGCTTCTCGTCGACACCATGCGCCAGATCTTCGACCGGGCGAAGGTCGCCAGCAACCGATGATTTGCATCCGCCCGGTCACCTGTGCGACCACATAAAACTGGAACTGCCTTCTGAATTGCGCGATATCCGTTGCAAAAGGTGACCCTCACACGAACCAATACTGGGTCCCAAATTTGGGCCACGCGAGCAATGCGTGTTGAATTGCGGCCGCGCATTTCAAACAGAACGAGCTTGGGCAGGATCCGATGAACTCTCGACTGCGACGTGCGCTCGCTGCCATCTGGCCGAGTAACGCTAGAAAGCGAGATTGCGTCGTTCCTGTGCACTTCCATTTTTTCAAGAACGCCGGAACGTCGGTCGACGCCATCTTGAAAAGCAACTTTGCGAGCCACTGCGAGATTGACTGGGACCATCCCGACCTTCTCACGGCCAGCATCTATGAACTGCAACTTTTCCTGATCGAGAACCCGCGCATCGCGGCTTTGAGCAGTCATACGGC
>JANNUW010000637.1:0-5524 GCA_031414095.1 Hyphomicrobium sp.
CCATGGTCCGCACGCAGCCGGCTCGAGCTTTGCGCCCGCGCTCAAGGATTCGCTCAAGAGCATGGATTACACGTCGTTCGTGACCGTCGTCATGAGCGGCCGCGTACGAGACGAAGGCGGCACGAAGTACGTTATGCCAGCGCTCGGCGACAACAAGAACGTCGTCTGCTTCATCGACGATCTCTACGCCTACATCCGTGCCGTCGCCATCGGTGACCTGCCGTTCGGCCGTCCTGAAAAGCATGAGCCCAAGCCAAAGGCCGCCCAAGAATTCGAGGACGCTTGCTTTGGCCCAGCTTGATCGAGATAAAAGCTGATCGCCTTCAGATCCTGTCCGCACGGCTTCTTGAGGCCGCGTGGGCAGGATTTTCTTTTTTGTAATTGGTTTTCGCGCGCAGGTTGGCTTAAACGCCGATCAGTTCGGAGTCCTCCGATCACGATAGGAGAAACTTATGATCAAGACGTCGAAACTTGCTTGGGGCACCCTGGCGTTCGTTTTTGCTTCATTGCCGCAAAGCGTTTTCGCCGCTGACACCAATTTGCCAGATCAGGTCAACCGCAAGGCATTACGGGTCTGTTCGTCCCCCGAAAACCTGCCTTATTCGAATGAAAAAGGCGAAGGCTTCGAGAACAAAATCGCCGAGATCATCGCGGACGAACTGAAAGTTCCGATCGAATACACGTATTTTCCCTTGGGAATGGGTCTGACGCGCAAGACATTGCTCGCCAAAAAATGCGACGTAATCCTGCAGACCATTCAGGCCGACGAACTGACGCTCAATACCAACTCCTACTATCGCTCGACGTACGCGATGATCTTCAAGAAAACAGCGGGTCTCGACGGCATCACGTCGCTGTTCGATCCGCGCCTGAAAGGCAGGCACGTGTCGAACCAAGGCGGACCGGTTGGCGATCAGATTGCCAAGGCTGGTCTCATGGCCGATGCTAGATCCTATCGCCTGATGGTCGACCGGCGCTACGACAATCCCGAGAAAGATATCGTCGAAGACGTACGCAAGGGCGTGCTCGACGTGGGTGTCGTCTGGGGTCCGCTCGGCGGCTATTTCGCTAAACCCTATGCCGACGAATTGGTCGTTGTGCCCCTGCTCGAAGAAAAAGAAGGCACCTCCAAGCTGGAATATCGCATGACGATGGGCGTGCGCGCCAACGAAGTG
This sequence comes from Hyphomicrobium sp., assembly GCA_031414095.1. Taxonomy (GTDB): domain Bacteria; phylum Pseudomonadota; class Alphaproteobacteria; order Rhizobiales; family Hyphomicrobiaceae; genus JANNFX01. The sequence continues at coordinate 1,176 of JANNUW010000637.1, forward strand.
GCATGGAAGCGCCAGCTCAACGAAATCATAGAAAAGCGCAAAAGTGATATCGACAAGGTGCTTTTGGACTTCGGCGTGCCGCTGATTGGCGAAGATAACAAGCCCATCACGGCACCGCGGGTAACGCGTGCCGAAGCTGCGAACTGAGAGGGCCGCTTGCAACGACATTACCTCAAACCCTTTGCAAGAGTGGCGGCTGTGGCTGCCACTCTTTGCGTTTATACAACGCTGTCAGGCGCTTTGTTTTTGGGAGCGCCACCTAGCCGCCCCGCGCTTGCCGGCGATCCGCTCAAAAATGTCCTGGAAACGCCCTCAGCTGCGGAAGCAGCGGCCGTCGCCAATGTCGAGGAGCCAGCGGGCTTTCGCACCGACGGCTACCGCATGCCGGTGCCAAAGACGCTGCAAGGCGCGAAGGTCATCGCCACTGTCGATGCCGAAAAACTTCATACCGGCGGCAACGCGGCCTTTGTCGACGTCTATCCGCGCGCGCCCAAGCCGCCTAATCTGCCGGCGGGAACCCTATGGCGCGATCCTCCGCACCTGACGATGCCCGGGGCGGTCTGGCTGCCCAACGTCGGCTACGGCGTCTTACCGCCGGAAACCGAAACGGCGTTCAAGGCGCAGCTTGAAAAAGTCTCGGGTGGCGACAAGGCCAAAACCTTGGTGTTCTACTGCCTGCGCAATTGCTGGATGTCTTGGAACGCAGCCAAGCGGGCAGTGGCCTACGGCTATACGGCCGTCGCCTGGTTTCCCGACGGTAACGACGGCTGGCAGGAAGCCGGCAACGAACTCGCGAACGTCAAACCGCTCGAGTAATCGCTGATTACTTCGACATCAGCGAGCGAATGACCTTCGCCAAATCGTACAGACGCTGTTCGATGATCACGGGGATTTCGCACGCGACCGGGATGTTCTGCTGGCGCTCCTGGAAAATGCGCGATTCCCAATCGAAAGCTTCCTGAGCCTTGGCCACCGCCGCTTCGGCCGCTTCATCGAAGCCCGATTTCTGCTTCAGTTCGTCGAGCTCGATGCCCTTCTGCTCGATCACCTGAGCACGGCCGCGCTGAGCCTTGAGATACTTCTCGAGGCCATTGATGACCGTTCGGCGTTGGGAGTTTGAGTTTTCGAACAGGCCGGCAAACAGCAATGTCAATTTTGCATCACGCTCGGCCGGCGCTTGTGCTTCGGCATATTTTTTGACGGCGTCTTCGGCGGCCGGCAACTCGATCTTACGGCTCATAAGGATCTGCAACAGATCCTTGATCTTCTCATCATCGGCCCAGGGCGCTTTTTCGGTTTCGACCGGCGGGCCATCCCAGGTCTGAGCAACGCTGAGGCTTTCGATCTTCTTTTGCACGCAGGGCCAATCGGGATTGGTCTTGTCGGCGCCCCAAGCGGGGCCAGCGGCCGCGATGCCGGTTACAAATCCGAACACGGCCAACCGCGCTTTAAATGTCGTCTGCATCCTGCTTCGATCCACCAATACCATGTCACACACGTCCCGCCGATTTAACAGTTGGCTGTCAGATTTCAAGTTGAGGTTTGTTCATCTGGCAAGCCGTTGCGCTCACGTCATGCGCCGGCGCCCGGGCCGCCGCGACGGCCGATTAAGCCCTTCGATGGGTTGTAGGCATAGACGGCTGCCCCGAGAAAAGCGATCGCACACAGGGACACGATGATGAGCGAGACGACGTCGACATAGCCGTAAAATCCAAAGCGTATGAGCTCGATGCAGTACGAGAACGGATTGAAGCGGCAAATCTCATAGAGTAGCGGACTGTTTTCGCGGATGCGCCACAGCGGGTAGAGTGCCGATGACGCAAAGAACATCGGGAAGATCACGAAGTTCATGACGCCCGCGAAGTTTTCAAGCTGCTTGATGACCGACGACATGAACAACGCCAGCGATCCCAGCATCAGGCCGGCGACCACGAGCGCTGGGATAATGGTGATGTATCCCATGTAAGGCTGCAAAGCGGCCGGCACATGCACAAAGGCGTAAACGATAGGCTCGGTTACGCTGCCGATCACCGGCGACAGCACAGCGGGCGCTTCGAAGGCGGTAAACAACTTCAGTTCCGTGATAGGCGGGGGCTGAATATTCCAGAAGTAGGCGACCGCCAGAAAGGCGAAGACCTGCAGCAGAGCGACGGCCACGCCGCCCAATAGTTTCGACAGCAGTAAGAACCAGCGCGGGAATGGGCTGACGAGCAGTGTGCGCATGGTGCCGGTTTCGCGGTCGTAGACCATCGACAGCGACGACTGCATCGCATTGAACAGCAAGATCATGCCGACGAGGCCAGGCGTTACGTATTCTTCATAGAGCACATACGTCTCGTAGGGCGGGATGATCGAGACGCCCAAAACGTTGCGGAAACCGGCCGCGAAAATGAACAGCCAAACGAGGGGCCGCACGAGCGCTGAAAAGAACCGCTCCGTCTGATGCAGGAAGCGCAAGACTTCGCGCCAGACGATACCTTTGAAGCACGCCCAATAGTTGCCAGTTGTCAACGCAGAGTGGGCGGTCTCATCGAGAATGGGAGCCGATGTCGTGGTCGCGGCGGCGCCCATCATGCAGCCTCCAAAGAGGCTGTCGTGCCGGTCAGCACGCGGAACGCATCGGAAATCGTCGTGGCTTTGCTGTCGGTCAGAAGTTCGGGCACCGAGCCTGTAAACAGGACGCGACCCTTGTGCAGAACGACCACATGATCGCTAGGCGCGACCTCGTCGAACAAATGCGTCGCCCACAGCACGCCGAGGTTTTCCTTGGCGACGAGTGAGCGGACGATATTGATAACGCTCTCGCGCGATCCGATATCGAGCCCGACTGTTGGCTCATCGAGCAGCAGGAGACCCGGCCGGTGCATCAGCGAACGCGCTATTTCGACACGGCGCGCTTGGCCGCCCGACAACGTGCGGACCTTGGAGCTGCCGCGATCGGACATTTCAACTTTTTCGAGCGCCACCTGCGCGCGCACCTTGGCGTCTTTGCCGCCGATGCCATGCAGCGCCGCGTGATAGAGCAGGTTCTGCGTCAACGAGAGATCGGGGTCGATAGCACGGCTCTGGAAACACACGCCCAACCGTTGCAGGGCTTCCGTTGGCCGGCGCCGGACGTCAAACCCGAGGATTTTGATTTCCCCGGTCACGTTGTCGTAGAGCCGTGTCACGAGCGCGAACAGCGTTGATTTGCCGGCGCCGTTCAGGCCGAGTAACACCGCGAACTTGCCGCGCGGAACTTGCAGCGATGCATTATCGAGCACCAGATGTGAGCCGAAGCTGTGGCTCACACCGTCGACGGAAAGTGCAGCCGTGCCGGAGGCATTAGGAGAAGGTTCGATCACGTATGTCCTGCAAGCTGCATAGCTCGTTTCGTAAAGGTTGAGGCACGGACCGCACGTGAGCCCGCGCCTTGTTATTCAAGGCCGGCGACAACGCCCCAGGGATAGCGGCCGACCTTGATCGACTTCACCGCTTTCATGTTTTCAAGGTCTATGGCCGTCACGTCGTTGGACGACCCGTTCGTTGTAAACAGCATCTTTTCGTCGGGTGTCAATCCGAGGTTCCAGACCCGCTGGCCGACCAGCAGATACTTCTCGACCTTGAGAGTTGCCGTATCGATAACTGCAACCCGATTAGCGGGGCCAAGCGCCACAAATGCCTTCTTACCATCCTTGGTCATACGCACGCCAACGGGCTGAATGGCGTCTTTGGTGATGCCCTGGATTTCGAATGCGACCTTGCCTTGCACCTTGCGAGTGGCCGCATCAATGACCGTGACGGAGCCGCCGATTTCCGAGCTGACCCAAACCGTTTTGCCGTCCGGGCTGAACTGGGCCACGCGCGGCCGGTTGTCGACGAGCACGTTGTCGAAGTTCTTGTGCGAGCCCGTGTCGATGAAGTGGGCCATGTTCGTGGTTTCCGACGTGTTCACCAAGACCTTGCCATCCGGGCTCATCCCCATGCCTTCGGGCTCGACACCGACTGGAATATCGAGGACGACGTTGCCTTTAAAAATATCGACCACGGTAACGAGGTTGTCGTCTTCGTTGGAGACGTAGAGCGGATTGCCCGATGTGTGCAGGATAGGCAATTCGGGGTCGGGTCCCGACGGCAGCGTTTTGACCAGTTCATAGGTCTTGGTGTCGAACACCTGCATTTGGTTGTCATCGCTCGTGGCCACGATCACCCACTTGCCCTCGTTGGCCAAGATGATGCCGCGCGGGCGGTTGCCGGTTTTGATGGTTTCGATAACTTCGAGTTTCACGCTGTCGATGACGGAGACGGTGTTTTCCTTCTCGTTCGACACGAATATTTTATAGGCGAGTGCGTCTGTCGTGCCGGCCGAA
>JANNUW010000638.1:0-2262 GCA_031414095.1 Hyphomicrobium sp.
TCGCTGCTGCTGTTCTACAAACTGATCGGTGGCATGCCCGACTTCCTCGGTCTCGTCATCGCCCATACCATTCTTGGCATGCCGTTCGTGATCCGCTCGGTCAGCGCCAGTCTGCTGGCCGTCGATCCCGTGCTTGAGGAGGCGAGCCAGAGCCTGCGGGCCGGACCCTGGCGCACGTTCACCCTGATCCTGATGCCGTTGATCTGGCCGGGCATTCTGTCGGGAGCAATGTTCGCGTTCATCCTTTCATTCGGCGAGCTGAACACGGCGCTGTTTCTCACCGGCCCTGGCGTAACGACGCTGCCGATCGAGATCTTCAGCTACTTGCAGTTCCAGGGCGGGCAGCTGGTGATCGCCGCCGCCTCAGCTGTACAGGTCGGTATGATCTTGCTGATCGTGCTGGTGGTCGAACGCATGATCGGCCTCACGCGGGTAATCAGGTCGAAGTAGAGGGGCATCCGTCAGCGGTGAGCGGTTCAGCCCCGCGTGTGCGGGGAACAGCAGACCGATCGCGCCGCCGACAAACGGTGCAACGGTTCAGCCCCGCGTGTGCGGGGAACAGCCCAGTCACGCCGTGGCGCTCAAGGAGCGCGGCGGTTCAGCCCCGCGTGTGCGGGGAACAGACAGACCCGATAAGGTCCGTGAGGCCATCCGACGGTTCAGCCCCGCGTGTGCGGGGAACAGATTTCATCCAGGACCGTGATCCAGGACGCAAGGGCGAGGAGAAAGATTTTTTCGAGGATCGCGACGGCGATTTCAAGGTGCATCAGGATCGGCTGGTGCAGGTGATCGAAGCCATCGATGATGCCATCACGTCTGGCGGCCATTGGACTCCGCGAGACACGGATGATCAGACCACATGTGCTTCTCGTGTGCGCCATCTCGCAGGGTTAAGGGGCGATTTTTGTTGCTCTGCAATTGCATTTGCGTATTTCGCAGCAACTGGCGATTCGTCGACCGGCGAACAAAGTAATATGAGACGGCGTGAGAACAGGAATCGCCACGCCGACTAGTGCGGCAAACCTGAGCGGGTCTCCATCGGCATGTCTGAGCAGTGCTGCGTATCTGACGTGACTACGCCCGAATCACTCCCGATAGCGTGGCGATCCGACTGTTGATTGGAGCACTCAGTGGTGACGATGAAGAAGCAGACGATCAAGAAGAAGCATCACTACGTCCCGGAGTCTTACCTGAAGGCGTTCTGCGGCAATGATGCAATGCTGGCCGTCTACCGCAAGGACGCCCCGACGGAGCCGTTCCGCAGGCGACCGGGCGAAGTAGCATTTCACAAATACTATTACGCGCAACCATTGCCCGACGGTGGCCGGGATACGAACCGTCTTGAGGACTTTTTCTCCGAATTGGAGGATAAGTGGCCGTGGATCGTCGATGCGCTGGCTGCACGCGACATGGTCAACGACAGGCTCGGGGATATCTTTACCTTCGTGGCCCTCCAGCGGGCCAGGGTTCCGGCTGCGAGAGATGCTGCAGAGCAAATGTTGGCTGCCACAGTATTGGCAACGGCAAGGCAACTGGAGGCAGAAGGAAAACTCCCGCCCCCGCCAAAGGGGCATGAAAACCTTCTGGACGATGTTGTCGTCTCAATCGATCCGCATCAGTCGATACACGCGATGCTCCAGATCATTGAGGCGATGGGTCAGGTGCTTCACAGAGTCGGGTTCGTGGTTCTGCACAATCAAACAGATCGAGATTTCATCACGAGCGACAACCCGGTGATATACTTCGATCCATCGGTAAGCAATGAGGCACTGCGGCCCTATGGACTACAGCCGAACGGCAATGTCGTGCTGATGATGCCGGTCGCGCCCCAGCTAATGTTGTTCGGGACATCGTGGGACAAGGCGCGCTTCGCGGAACGCGGCATCGAGCATTGCGCAATTGTAGACCGCGACAAGGTTGCTGCAATGAATGAAAAGGTGGTTCGCTTTGCGTACGAGGCTGTATTCGCTGGACAAGAACCCGATGAAGGCATGATCCGCGCTCACGCAGCGCAATCTCCGGTACTAAAGGCAACACACCTGCCGTTGGCCAGTGGACGTGGTATCCACTTCGAGCATGTCTTCGGTCAGCGTACCAAACAGCCGAAGTGGAAACGATGAGATTGTCTGGCCGAACAGAGCAGCTTGCCTTGGGCGGCGCACATTGTGACGGTCCCGGTATCCTCGCACTTTTGCAACACAGGTGTTGAGCACCGGCACGAAGTCCGCTTCGGGTCAACCTGAGCGGCCTGCTTCATCATCT
>JANNUW010000639.1:0-1199 GCA_031414095.1 Hyphomicrobium sp.
AAGACCTCGTGGCTCTATACGCTCGCCCGCAAGATCAATACCGAGCCTAGCCTGTACCTGAAGGCCGGTGCGATCCACGGCTGTGTGCTCGCGCGACAAGATCGCGTGCTGGTCTACATGGAAGACGTCGGCCGCCACAACGCGGTCGACAAGATCGCCGGCTACATGTTCCTCAATAAAATCGTCCCGCACGACAAGATCTTCTACACCACTGGACGCCTTACGTCAGAGATGGTGATCAAGACCGTCAAAATGCGCATTCCGATTTTGCTATCGCGCTCCGGCTTCACCGCCTGGGGTGTTGACCTTGCCAACAAGGCCGGGTTGACACTGATCGGCCGCGCGCGGGGAAAACGCTTCGTCGCACTTGCCGGTACCGGCCGCATCATCTTTGATGCCGACCTTTCACGTATGGAGGACGAGAGTTCGAAGCACCGTCGCAAAGGCGCGCACGACTGACCTACTTCGTCGCTTGGAAGCCGCGGCCAAGGGGCGTGATAAAGGTTCCGGTCTTCAAGCAGCGCTGATAGGGCTTGGTGCAGTCGTTTCTGTCGCTGCGCATGGTCCAGCACAACTGCTGCAGCTGAGAGCAAGTCTTGGCCGACGCGCTGCCGGACATCGTGATGAGAGCTGCTAAACCGGCGGCGGCAACGAGACTGAGCTTCAGCATGCGGCGATCTCCTGGGCTTTGACCATTCCAAGCTTGAACGACAGCACGCCAAGGTTTGGATCCCTTTGTCGGCCACTTGCGGAAATGGTTCCCTGTTGACGCGAGTCCTACCGCTTCGGCATGACGATGAGTTCACCCGACATCGAAGGTCCATGCGTGCCGCATATGATGCCGAAGACGCCCACCTTATCGGCGGTGAAGGTTATGCGATGGGCCTGCCCACGCTTCACTGTGAAAGTTTGACCGAACGCGGCAATGGAGGTCGGATGGGCTGCACCATTGATGCCGACAAACTCAAGTGTCACCGCATCCCCTTCGTTGACAATGATCTGGGAGGGTTGCCAGACGTAGGCGCTCACCTCCCAACGACGAGTTTTCTCATCGGGCTGCGCAATTAAATAGCCTCCGCCTGGAGGCAGCACAGCCGTTGGAAAAGGTTCTTTGTCAACAGTCGTGCCGCCCTTGGGCTCGACCGCCAAGACAGTGAAAAAACGCTTCTCTGCCGATGCGGGGCTGATCCACGCCGTAG
>JANNUW010000640.1:0-1797 GCA_031414095.1 Hyphomicrobium sp.
CATCGTCGAAATCGATCTCGTGTTTGACGTGGTTTATACGCGCCTTTTCGTCGTCCCACTCGAATTGCTCATCCTGCATGAGTGGCACCGCAGCCTCGTTGGGTCTCCTCGGCGCGGCTGTCGCCGTGCCTCGATCGACCCAACCTACATTACCTCTCTATCGTCCCCGTCCTGCGAATCTTACGCTGCAGCAGAAGCACCCCGTACACGAGCGCCTCGGCCGTGGGCGGGCAGCCCGGAACGTAGATGTCGACCGGCACGATGCGATCGCAACCGCGCACGACGGCATACGAATAGTGATAGTACCCGCCGCCGTTGGCACAGCTGCCCATTGAAATCACATACCGCGGCTCGGGCATCTGGTCGTAGACCTTGCGCAAGGCCGGCGCCATTTTGTTGGTCAGCGTGCCGGCCACGATCATGACGTCGGACTGGCGCGGAGAAGCGCGCGGCGCAAAGCCGAAGCGTTCGAGATCGTAGCGCGGCATTGACGCCTGTATCATCTCGACGGCGCAGCAGGCGAGCCCGAACGTCATCCACATCAAAGAGCCGGTGCGCGCCCAATTGATGAGATCATCGGTCGAGGTGACGAGGAATCCCTTATCGGCCAGCTCATTGTTGACATCGGCCAGAAACGGATCGCCAGGTCTTGCGACAGCACTGGAGGCTGCGAGGGCAAGGTTTGTGCTGCGCTGGATGTTGTGCATAGTCGCCATCGATTCCTTTATGCGTCGAATGCCACACCATCATAGACGTCTGCGAGCGAGACGACGGCTCCTATCTCACTGGAAAGATCAATTGCAGCCTTTAGCCCTTCGTGTGTCTCCGACAGCCAGCGGCCACCGCGTCTGCGATGCACCGTGACCTGCGGTGCTTCGGTATCAATGAGCACAATGGCGGCGATACTTTCGACCGTTTTGTATTCCTCGAGTTTGCGGAACCGGTCAAAGCTTAATGTCGACGGTGACAGCACTTCGAACACGGCACGCGGGCTGGCTGCCACCAATTCACGATCACTCTTCGCCTGACCGCAGTCCACGGTAATGTCTGGGCGGCGAATGTTGCCGTGCGGGATTTGAACGGCCACATCAGACGTCGTCGGGCGGCAACCCGAGCCTTTGAGTTGCCCGAACAGCTCGGCAATAACGCTGACCGTGACACGATCATGCCGCAGCGTTGCCCCTGACATCATCTTCAGAGACAGTACCGGCACGCCGTCGACCAGCTCGTAGAGTTTTTCCTGGCGCGGCTGCCAACTAAGAAACTCATCGACAGACATGCGCACTATTTTAAGCTCAGCCATTGGCGCCTCGTGGCCGGTGCAATCGCGTTCTCAATCCCATTCGAGCGCACCCTTTTTCCACTCGTAGATGAAGCCAATAGTGAGGACGGCGAGGAACACCATCATCGACCAGAAACCGAAGGCGCCGATTTTCTTGAACGCGATCGCCCACGGAAACAGGAACGCGATTTCGAGGTCGAAAATGATGAACAGGATCGAGACCAGATAAAAGCGCACGTCGAATTTCATGCGCGCGTCGTCAAAGGCGTTGAAGCCGCACTCGTAGGCCGAAACTTTTTCAGGGTCGGGGTTACGCACAGCGACCAGGAACGGCGTCAGCATGAGCACGCCCATAAAGCCGAGTGACACGCCCAGGAACACGACCAGCGGCAGGTATTGGTTGATCAGAAGATACATGCGGAACCCTTAAGTACACTAGGGATAGACTTTTGACGATCTCAAACAAGAACCGGAACGCGCGTTCTACCCGCGAAATCAAATCACCCAGAAGTTTT
>JANNUW010000641.1:0-14289 GCA_031414095.1 Hyphomicrobium sp.
CTACCTCGCGGCCTGCCCGCCGCCCCGCCCCCGGTCTTTCACGCCGGTTTAAAAAACCCTCCACACTACTGTCGAGAGAAGCATCAAATGACTTGTAGCAACACCGCGTCGCTCGTCCGCATCAACAAAATCCGCACCCGCGTGAACAGCCGCGTTGCCCGCCTATCTGGCCTGCAGATGCGCCGGGAGGAGCGCGCGTTTTTGCAACGCGGCCGCGCCAAGCGGATAGGCAAAGCGCAGCGCATCCTCAACGAGGTCAAAGCGCTCTACAAAAATGTGCGCACCGCGGCCGGCTTGACGAGCCCAGGCTCTTTAAAGAAACGAAGCCCGTTGAGCAAACCACGATCCGTTAGAAGAAAACGCGTCGCGGACCTCTTATCGGCGTGTGATCGTCAATAAAACACCAAGACCCCGACCAGCACGGCGGCGATGCCGGCGCGGAAGAAGTTGCGTTCGTTGTTGAGCATCCACACGATCGTCCGGCGCGGGAGATCGGCCCAAGACAGGCGGCCGAACGCGGGCAAGATCAAACCGATCGCGAGGCCGAGCAGCACGGAGGCATAGTCGAGGCTGAAGCCTTCGCCCGGGTGCATAGCGGCGTTGGGGTACTGAGCAATCGGCCCAGTGCCGACGACGGCGATCCAGGCCGCGACCAGAAAGCCAACCGCGAGCATCGAGAAAAAGCCGAGCACTGTTCGCATGTCTCACTCTCCTGTCTGAACGCAACGCAACCGCAAACCGGCGTGGTGTTTAAAATTATCAGGCGGCCGTTAGGGCCGAGTTAACCCCGCGCTTAACGAGCGCCTCGATGCCGAGCTCAGCGCGAATCTTATGTTGCGAATTCATTTGACAGGGGGAAACGATGAGCGCACGCTGCACGTATTCTACACGAGGAGGTCTACGAAAATGACTCCACCTGGTAGCAACTAGAGGCTCGTAGCAAGTATTGCTCCGCAATCTGTCTCCGAGCACACATCAAAAAAATTTGAACATCACACGCGAATGCTTAGTCTGTTCTTCAGGACAGCAGGGTATTCTGGTACGTGCTGCTTCTTTAGCTCCCGGCTTGACGGTTTTCGATCGTGAAGACTGCGCTGGTACGATGCCGAAGGGCGCAAGACTTGGAAGCTCTGACGTTCGACGGAAGAGGTTGAGGTCCGCGAAACCCTGACGTGATCGGGAAAGGGCATCGCACGCGAGCCTTCAGGCAGAGCTGGCCGACCGGGATTTAATTCCAACTGGCCAACCGCTCAATGCCGGGTCGCAATCGCGCATCGCCTTCGATCCATGAGCCCGGTGGGGCGGCGACAGCCGCAACGCCGGGCTCTTTTCGTTTGCTCGCACCGACTCCCCTCCGAGACCGAACTCCACGCGCGTCCCGGCCGGCTCCCGGAACGGGAGCGGGACGCGCAAGGTAATGAGAGCCGGCCGGTAGTAACCTCCAGGCCGCAGTGATACTGTCGTCAGTATACTTGCGAAGACCGGGCAGGAGAAACAGCGAGAATGACAAACCAACGGCGCGGGTCGGTCGTTATTGTGTTGCTGCTAACGGGTTGCGGGGTTAGCGCTGGCTCGGTTGCTGCAACCAACGGGCTCGCCCAGTTGCGGCCATCTAGCCAATGGAACTGGAGCGTCGACGGTTACAAAGACAGCAAAATCGACACCGACAAATACAGTATCAACGTGCAAGGCACAGGCAGCACGTCGATGGCGCGGTTGCGTAGGATTGCCTTAGCGCGCGCTGGACAGATTGCGGTTGAACAAAAACGCGGCTTCTTCCGATTAGAAATGGCCAAGGAAAATTTTCTATGCAGCGGCACCCAATATCGAGGGCAAGGCAGGGTGCTGGGCGGTTTGCCGGTGGTGGACGTCATCGTAACGTTGCGGGATTATAAAGAGTCGTCCGATGACTGGGCCGCTGCAGAGACGGTCAAAGACATGATCGCCAAACTCGACGCCGAAATTGAAAACGACGCAGAGGAAGAATCTGCCGTCAACGTGGTCCGAGTAGGCTGCGGAATTGGCGTTCAAGCCGCCAGATGAGCCCTGCTTTATCTATTGGCTCGCACCTAAACGGGCAAGCGCGCTCACCCTGCAATTTTTGAGAAGTCGGCGACGGCCGTGGTTGCGGCGCGGATTTCGGACAGGAGTTTGAGCCGGTTGAGGCGCAGCTTGGGGTCGGCGTCGTTGACGGTGACTTTTTCGAAGAACGTGTCGACGGGTTTGCGCAATTCCGAGAGTGCGCGCATGGCACCGGCGAAGTTCTCGACATCGATGGCGGCCTTGGTATCGAATTTTACCTTGGCAATCGCGGCATCGAGATCGCGTTCGGCGGGCTCGACGAGGTGCGCGCCATCGGGTTCGCCGGTGTGGCTGACTTTGTCTTTCTTCTCTTCGATGGCGAGAATATTCGACGCGCGTTTGACGCCTGCCAAAAGGTTCGCGCCATCATCTGTCTTGAGGAACGCATCGAGCGCATCGACGCGCTTGACGATGAGCGCGAGATCGTCCTGGCCGCCGAGCGCGAACACGGCGTCAATCAGATCGTGCCGCGCGCCTTTGTCCTTGAGGTAGACCTTCAGGCGATCGGCGAAGAAGGAGAGGAGGTCGAAAACTATGACGCGTGTCTCACGACCAAACTTTAGTCTTTCATCGTCTGTGGTCATTCCGTAGTGTTCAGAGACCGCGATGTCTTCTAGCTGCTGCAAGTGCTCTTCGTTGACACCAGCTTGTACCAGTACGCGGATTGCGGTTCGCTTGTCATTGATGTCAACGCTTTCGATTGAGCACTTTATACGCATGACGTGTCGTGCCAATCGACGGGCTAACCCCACCCGCAAATCATTCTCCAGTACGATCCGGATCACACCCAGCGCCGCGCGGCGCAACTGATACGGGTCGCCCGAGCCTGTCGGCTTTTCGTTGATGGCCCAGAAGCCGACGAGCGTGTCGAGCTTGTCGGCCAGCGCCACGGCAACAGAGACCGGCGCCGTCGGCACGCTATCGCCCGCACCTTTAGGCTTATAGTGCTCCTCGATAGCGGCCGACACCTTGGCGTCGACATGCTCGTCTTGCGCCAGATAGCGCCCCATCAGACCCTGTAATTCGGGGAACTCGCCGACGGTGCCCGACACGAGATCGGCCTTGCACAACTGCGCCGCGCGGCCAGCCAACTCAGGCTCGGCATCGACCGCACCCGCGATCTGGCGCGCCAGTTCCGTGACGCGCTCGACGCGCTCGGCCTGACTGCCCAGCTTTTCGTGGAAGGTAATGCCGCCCAACTCATGGCTCATAGTTGTCAGCGTCTTCGTCCGGTCCTGATCCCAGAAGAATTTTGCATCCGACAGCCGCGCGCGGATCACCTTCTCGTTGCCGGCGGTGATTTCGAGCCCGCCATCCGTCGCCGTCAGGTTCGAGACGAGAATGAATTTGTTGGCGAGCTTCTTCGTCTTGGCGTCGCGCAGCGAGAAGCACTTCTGATGCGCCTTCATAGCCGTCATCAGACACTCGGCCGGCACGCTCAGAAACTTTTTGTCGAACGTGCCCATCAGCACGACGGGCCATTCGGTGAGGCCGGCGTTTTCCGCGTTCAGCGCTTCGTCGTCGACGAGTTGCAGCTTAGCGCCCTTGGCAAGCGCTTGCGCATCAGCCGCAATCAACGCGGCGCGCTTGGCGGGATCGAGCATCACCTTGCGCTGCTCGAGCTTTGTCACGTAGTCGGCAAAATCCTTCACACCGAACGGCTCGTTACCGTGGAAGCGATGCCCGCGCGTGGTGTTACCGCTCTTGAGACCCGCGATCTCGAACGACACGACCTTACCGCCGAGCACGCACACGATCGATTGCAGCGGCCGCACCCACTGGAACGAACCGGCACCCCATCGCATCGGTTTGGCCCATGGAAATTTCGCCATTACGGCGGGCACGATTTCTGCTATGATCTCAGCCGCGGCGCGACCCGGCTTGTCTATCTTCGCAACGTAGTAGTCGCCCTTCTTTTCGTCCTTGACGAGTGTCGCTTCATCGAGCGAGGCAAGGCCCGCGCCTTTCAGAAAACCTGCGATGGCCTGTTCGGGAGCGCCAACGCGCGGGCCCTTCTTTTCTTCGCTGATCGCAGGCGACTGTGTCGGCACGCCCTCAATGACGAGCGTCAACCGGCGCGGCGTGGCGAATGCTTGCGCCGCGCCGGTCTTCAAACCGGCGTTCGCCAGCGCATCGCCGACAAGGCGGCGCAGATCATCGGCGGCGCGCGAAGCCAAGCGCGCCGGAATTTCCTCGGAAAACAGTTCAAGCAGCAGTTCGGACATGAGGTTCGCTTATTGGCTGATTTGAAGCTGCCGTCATAGCGCTTCGCTGCGCGTTGGCGAAGCAAAAAGCGCCAGAATCTTGACGCCCGGCGCGTATACACATATGATGTGTGTAGGTTTCGGGCGCACCCGCAATGATCCGCAAGCAATTCTTTATCGACGAAGAACACAACGCCGGTTTAAAGAGAGCGGCCTTTGTGACTGGCAAGTCTGAAGCCGAACTCATTCGCGAAGGTATCGACCAGCGATTGGTACAAGCTAAGGCTGCCATTGAGGCCGACGACTGGAAGGCCGGTTGGAGATAGTTGGCCGGCATGTGGGCCGACTATCCCGAGATCGACGAGAACATGGCTGAGCGGCGTAAGGCACGCGGTCGCCGCCGGGATCGAATCATGAAGCTTATGGCCGCCAAGTTTTCGAAGTTGAAGCGCGCCTACTGACGCGCCTCGACCATGCGCCGGAGCGGCTTGCTTAGTTCGCCGGAGCGGCGGCGGGCTCGGCGCCTTTTTCGGCGGTTGCCTGGCCGATCAATTCGAGCACCTTGGTGCCGATGTCGTCGATCGCGCCCGTCGTAAACAGGTAGCCGAGGCCGACGCCGCATAGGAGAAGATAGAACGCGAAGATTGCCCCGCGTCCGCGCAGCACGGCCGCACGATCAGCAGCGGCAACCCGAGCGCGATCAATCCGGCAATTGTTGACGTCATGTTCGTTTCTCCCAATGTTCCCGGCTGTTTTGAGCGCCGGGCTTTTTGCCACTCAAACCAAAACCCGCGAGCCGGGTCAAGCGCCAAGCGGCAACTGGTACCGTCGAACCCGTCGTCAAGTGACACCCAAGTTCCTTGCGGGCACTTGCAGCCAAGGCCGCAACCGGATGATTTCTCACACTTAGTCGACCCCTAGGGGTGTCCAGACCCGATTGCGCGCTTGATCCCCAGCCTTCGACGCAGCTACACTGGCCGCTCGGCGCATCGCATCTGCGTCACCCGCACCCACGGAGGCCAGCCGAATGAAAACGCCCCTCGAAATTTCCTTCAAGGGTCTCGAAAAAAGCCGCGCCGTCGAATCGAAGGTGGCCGAACGTGCAGCCCGGCTCGAGAAACATTTCGATCGCATGACGCACGTGCGCGCCGTGGTCTCCGCGCCCAACAAACTGGCGCACAAGGGCAAGCACTTCGAAGTCAAACTCGAGATCGGGATTCCCAGCGGCGCGCCGCTGATTATTTCCGAAGAGCCCGAAGGCAACGACGCGCGCTCTGATTTGATGATCGCCATTCGCAATGCGTTCGACACCGCCGAGCGCCGTCTCGATGAATTGGCCGAGCGCTTAGGCGGCAGCGCCAAGAAGGGCGAACGCGAACGCCGCCGCCCTGCAAAGACCGACATTGAGGTATAGCGAGGGCATCGCGGCCACCCGGTCGCGATCACTTTTTCTCGCACGCATGACCTCATGACACCAACCCTGCCCGATCTTCCGGCCGTTGAAGCAAGCGTAGTCGAAATGACCAACGCGTTTCGAAGCCAGAATGAGCTTGGCCTCGTAACACCCAACGCCGTGCTCACGGCGGTGGCACGCGCCTACGCTACTTATCTTGCAAAGTCGGGACAGTTCTCGCATACGGCCGATGGCCGCCAGTCGGGCGACCGCATGACGGCGGGCGGATACGCGTGGTGTCTGGCCGGTGAAAACCTCGCCTCCGCGCTCGACAGCCGGGGCTTTGCCAGCCGGGATCTCGCGAAGAGTTCAGTCGAAGGCTGGATCAATTCCCCCGGTCATCGCCACAACATGCTGGCGCCGCATGTAACTGAAATCGGCGTCGGCGTGGCGCGGGCGCCGGGCGCGGCCCCGAAGTTTGTGTCCGTCCAGTTATTCGCCCGGCCGCAGGCGTTGTCCTATCAGTTCCAGATTTCGAATTCGGCAAAGCTGCCGGTCACATATTCTTTCGGTGGCGAACAGCAGACGATCGAGCCGAGCTATGCTGTCACGCATTCGGCTTGCGCACCCAGCGACCTCACGTTCGAGAGTGCGGGCAAGGGCTCTGGCGCCAAGACCTTGAGCGGCCGCTATCAGGCAGCGGACGGCGTCGTTTATGTTTTGAAGCCCGACAAAACCCTCGGCATCAAAGTTGCAATCGAAAAGCGCCAGAAGGTGCAGTGACACCAGCGGTCAATAGTTCTGACCCATCGCTCAACTGGCGGCGCGCGGCGGCCGGCTCGCGGAACGCGTGTCGCCGCGCGCAAAGAAATTTAATATTGGCGCGCCATCTACTGATCAAAGAGTCGAAACTTTGGCGCGCCAGTATGACAGCGTCCGAGTGCTCGCGCCGGGATGCCGAACGACGTCAGCGATCAAGCTGGGCGATGATCCGCCCGCGCGCTTCCGGCAGAGTTTCGCCGCGCGGGGCAAGCACGAGCGTTTCCAGAAAATGCCCCGTCAGTTTGAAGCCCGACACCACGTCTTGCGCTGCCGCGGAACGGCCCTTTCTGTCGGCCAGGAATGGCGGCAGAGCGAGCAGCCGGTCGCGATACGGCTCTCCCGCGGACGCTGAAACCGCGCGGCCCGATTTGGGCGAGACGTAAATCAGCTTATCGTTGGCACCCGTTGCGGCGCATTCCGAAAGGTCTAAGCCGAAACCCAGATCTTCGAGCAGGGCGAGCTCCCAGCGCACCATGAGCGCGGGCCACACCGAGACGTCGTCGAGAAAGCTCAAGACGAACAGCGTGATTTCAAACAGCGCTGGATGCGGATCGCGCTCCGCCAGCAATCGCGACAGCGTGCACATGGAAGATAGGCCAGATAGTGCCGCGCTGTCGTCCAGGATCGAGGCGCCGTAGCTGCGGCGAAGCTCGACCGTCGCGTGGCCAAGGTGCTCCGAAAGCCGCGCCTTCCAGGTGGCGTCGACATGATTTCCGGTCTGCAAAACCGGCCGCAACTTGCGCGAACGCCCGCCGTGCACCAGGGCCATATGGCGTCCGTGCGCGCGCGTGAAGAGTTCGGTGATGACCGCGGTTTCGCCATGCGGCCTCACGGACAGTATGATCGCTTCATCCGTCCATTGCATCACGCGAAGGGCTCTTCAGGTATCAATACCAAACCCTTTTGCAGGCGTGCGGCTGCGCCTGTCTGGCTTGGGTGCCACTTGGGTCACCGAGCAGGCATGTCCGACAGCAATGCATTCGAAGGTCCTGCTCGCCCCGGCTGGCACGGCCTGACAGATGAGCCGCCTCTCAGCGGCCAGGCGCCAGGCCGGATTGGCAACGCCGGCACCCTTGGCTTTAAGCATCCAATCGTCGATGGCTTTCTTTTTGGCCCCCTGCTCGCTCGCGTCCTTGGCCGCGATGCTGGTCAGCCGGGCCGTGCAGGTCCGCACGGCAGCCTCGCTCACCGCAAGCGGCAAAGCGAAGGCTAACGAGCCGGCGGCAGTAGCCGCCATCGCGATGCCCATGCGTTTCATGCGACGAACTCCAGACATGATTACGGCGTGTCGTGCGTACGTTGGCTAGAGCATTTTCCGGACGAAGTGGACACCAGTTCGGCGCCAGAAAATGCGACAAAACAAAAGACTAGAGCGCCGATCCGATTTCATCGGATCGGAAAACGCTCTAGTCCTTAGGAAAATTCAGACCCATCTGCCGGTAGCGCTCGGGATCGGAACCCCAATTCTCGCGCACCTTGACGAACAAGAACAGGTGCACCGGCCGTTCGAGCAGTTTGGCCATTTCGGATCGCGATTCCGATGACAATCTCTTGATGGTCTCGCCGCCCTTACCCAGAACGATACTTTTTTGGCTGTCGCGTTCGACGAAAATCGTTTGCTCGATGCGTACCGATCCGTTTTTGAAGTCTTGCCAATCTGTGGTCTCGACGGTGGTCGAATACGGCAACTCTTCGTGCAGCCAATGATAGATTTTCTCGCGCGTGATTTCCGATGCCATCTGACGCAACGGCGCGTCGGAGATGTCGTCTTCGGGATAATGCCACGGACCCTCAGGGACGATACGCGCCAGATGCGATTTCAGATCGGCCACGCCGTCGCCGTCGAGCGCCGAGATCATGAACACCTGATCGAATTTTTGCAGCGTCGTGATTTCGGTCGCGAGATGCAGCAGCCGCTCTTTTTCTTCCACCCAATCGATTTTATTGAGAATGAGAAAGCGCTTGCCCTTCGACTCTTTTAATTGGTGGAGGATGCGCTTCACGTCATCGCTGAGCCCCTTGGCTGCATCGACCATCAGCGCCACGACGTCGGCATCCTGCGTGCCGCCCCACGCGGCTTCGACCATGGCTTTGTCGAGCCGCCGCTTGGGCGAGAAGATGCCGGGCGTATCAATGAAGATCAGCTGACTTTTGCCCTCGATGGCGATACCGCGCAACGGCACGCGCGTCGTCTGTACCTTGTGCGAGACGATCGCCACCTTGGCGCCGACGAGCGCGTTGACGAGGGTCGACTTGCCCGCATTGGGCGCACCGATGACGGCAACAAATCCGCAGCGCCGGCCGGCCGTGTCGGTTGCAACTTGCACTGGCGCGCTTTTCGACGCGCTGCGGGGCGCCTTCGCGCTTTTCGGTGGCGCCTTCGCGCTAGCTTTCGGTGGTGCCTTCGCGCCGGCTTCCGGCTTGGCTTTATTGGTCATGACTGGTTCCAGGTCCGGTGACGCCTTCTCGATCGAGAAGGGCGCTGGCCGCCGCCTGTTCAGCGGCACGTTTAGAGGCTCCTTCGCCCCGGATCGGCGCGCACCCCGGAATGCGCACTTCGGTCGTGAACAGCGGAGCATGGTCGGGGCCCGTGCGGGCGATTTCAATATAGTTCGGCAAGGGCAATCCTTTGCCTTGAGCCCATTCCTGCAGTGCCGACTTTGGATCGGCGCTGGCTGTCCGGGTATGCTGCTCGTTCAGCAACTCCCACACCCGGCGTACCACGGTTTTGGCTTTATCGTAGTTCGAGTCGAGGAACACGGCGCCCAGGACAGCTTCGACAGCATCGGCTAAAATCGTCTCCTTGTCACGGCCCCCACTCGCGGATTCGCTCTCTGACAGGATCAGATGGTTACCAAGACCAAGCTGGCGGCCCACGCGGGCGCAGGTTTCGCCGCGCACGAGCCGGTTGTAGCGGCGCGCCAGTTCGCCTTCGTTGGCCTTGGGGAACGTCTCGTGCAGGAGTTCGGCGATAGCCAGCCCCAGCACCCGGTCGCCAATGAATTCCAAGCGTTCGTTGTCGGCGCTGTTCTTGGTGCTACCTTTGTAACTCGAGTGCGTCAGTGCCCGTGACAGCAGCTCTTGGGCTTTGAATTTATAGCCGAGCACCCCTTCGAGGTCTTTGTACTTGCGGGCCCTGAACATGGGCCTCCTCTAGCGAACGATGTTGAAAAGACGGCTCCAGCGGATGTCACCCGGCCACGTCCACGGGGTAAACCAGCTGCAGCGGCCGGGTTCGTCGGACGCGCAGGAATAGAAGATCGCATCGGCCCGGCCCACCAAGTTATCGTAGGGCACGAACCCGACGCCGCCGCCAGCATCGATCTTGGGATCATAACGGCTGTCGATGGAATTGTCGCGGTTGTCACCCATCATGAAGTAATGGCCTTCGGGAACCACGAACGGGCCCTTGTTATCGGCCTCGTTGTCGGGCTCGCGGTCAAGTGTGTGGTGCTTGACGCCGTTGGGCAAGGTTTCCTCAAACAGCTGGTACTGCACATCGCGGCAACGCGTGCGGCTATCGTCGCATTCCAGATTGCGGAAGGTGCCGGTTTTGACCTTGGGCACGTCTTTGCCGTTGATGTTCAGTACGCCGTTTTTCATCACGACGGTGTCGCCCGGCAGGCCCACGAGCCGCTTGATGTAATCTTTCGAGGTGTCGCTCGGCAGCTTGAATACGATGACGTCGCCGCGCTCGGGCTGCGCCGCAAAAACGCGGCCCGACGAGATGAAGTCGGGCAGCACGCGGAACGTACCGCAGGAGTCTGTGAGTGGCACACACAGGTCGAGAAAGCGCGGGAACGAGTAGCGGCTCAGGCCATAACTCAGCTTCGAGACGAAAATGAAATCGCCGATGAGCAGCGTTTCTTTCATCGAGCCGGATGGAATATTGAAGGGCTGATAGAGAAATACACGCACCACCAAAGCGATGGCTAAGGCTTGCACGACGATCTTGATGGTCTCGCCCATGCCTTCGCCACCGGCTGACTTAGCACTCATGCAGTGTCTCCTCGCCCTTAACGGGCAATTTTATGGAACGTGAGGTAAACATTTCCCACCGCAGCCGCTATAGCCATTTCATACTCGCCGCGCAAATTGGCTAAAAGAAGCAGGCCATAGCACTCAGACACCGGGCCTGCTGGGGGTCGGGCGCTCGTTCTCACGTTTTGACTTTTGTCGCTGGAGCAGCCGCTTGTGCCCGGCCCGCGTCCATGGCCTGGCGCATGGTTTTAATAGTTTGGGACAAGCCTACAAAGATCGCTTCGCCGACGAGAAAATGGCCGATATTGAGTTCGACAATTTGCGGCAATGCGGCAATCAGGCGTGCGGTCTCATAATCGAGACCATGGCCGGCGTGACACTCGATACCAAGCTCGCAAGCGTAGGCCGCCGCCTCGACGATGCGCTCGAACTCGCGTGCCGATTTTCCATGATCTTTGGCCGTGACCGCCTCACACCAGGCGCCAGTGTGCAATTCGACAATCGGCGCGCCAAGCGATTTTGCCGCCGCGATAGCGTCTCGAGACGGCTCGATGAACAAAGAAACATGGATACCGGCACGGCCGAGTTCAGAGACGAACGGCAACAGGTCTTCGTGGCCGTCAACCACGTTCAGTCCGCCTTCCGTGGTCCGCTCGGTGCGCTTCTCGGGCACCAGACAGGCCGCGTGCGGTTTCGTGCGCAGTGCAATGTCTAGCATTTGCGGGGTGGCGGCCATCTCGAAGTTGAGCGGCTTGCTGATCGCGGCCTTCAACCGCGCCATGTCGTCGTCGCGAATGTGACGGCGGTCTTCACGCAGATGA
The DNA here is from genome assembly GCA_031414095.1 of Hyphomicrobium sp. Lineage (GTDB taxonomy): Bacteria > Pseudomonadota > Alphaproteobacteria > Rhizobiales > Hyphomicrobiaceae > JANNFX01. Next base: position 11,304 of record JANNUW010000641.1, read on the forward strand.
GCGGTGATGCCATCGGCGCCTGATTCAATCGCGAGACGTGCGGCGCGCACAGGATCGGGCAGGTCCCCGCCGCGCGCGTTGCGCACCGTCGCCACGTGATCGATGTTGACGCCCAATCGCAGATGCGCGACGCCCCTAACTCCGGGCGGCTGCTTTTTTAGACCGGGCTTGTCTGGCATCGGGCACACCACTTGTAATTTTGAAAACGTGCGGAAACGCTATTGGAATGCCCGCTCGACTTTGCTCACGACCGCCGTCGATTTCAGCCCGGCGACGATGTGATTTAAGTGCGCCAGATCCCAAACTTCTACGCCAATGCGTAACTCGGTAAAGTCCGACGCCCGGCGCACCATCTTGAGATTGTCGATGTTGCCGCCCGCCTGACCGATCACGTCGGCGATCTGCGCCAAAGTGCCGGGCCTATTGGGAGCCGTGACCAAAATGGTTGCGGGAAATCGCTCCGGGTTGGCCGGGTCCACATCCCAGGTGACATCGATCCAGCGCTCGTGCTCGAACTCCTGCAGCTTGGGCGAGTGGATTTGGAAGATCCGAATACCTTCGCCCGGCATCAAAACGCCGACGATCCGGTCACCGGGTACGGCGCCCCCGTCGGGAAAGCTGACGGGCATGTCGTTGCGCGCGCCCTTGAGCGCGATGCCGCCCGTGCGCACGGTATCGTCGTCGCTGACCAAGGCCGCCGCGGTACCGGCCGCCGCGGCGACGGGGCCCCCGTCCGCATCAGCTCCGCCAGCGATGCGAAATTTGAGACCCACGACGCGGGCGAGGTTGAACCAGCCGTTTTGACCCTTGCCGCGGTCTGGCCGAACCGCCGGCTTGTACGAGAGGCTGGCCATCGCCGCGGGCGCGATCACGCGCACAGCATCCTCGACCGTGATTTCACTACGCGCAATCGCGCCCAAGGCGTCATCGATCGTTTTGTGCTGGAGCGCTGGAAGTGCTTTCTTGACTTGGTCTTCGGAATAGCTGACGCCGCCGCGCTCGAGTGCCGACGCGAGCAGCCGGCGGCCGAGTTCGGCATATTGGCGGCGCAGGGCATCGCGCGATGCGCGCCGGATCGCGGATCGCGCCCGGCCTGTGACCGCGAAGTTTTCCCAGGCGGCCGGCGGGACGTGCGTCGCCGAAGTGCGAATTTCGACCTCGTCACCATTGCGCAATTGGGTATCGATCGGCACGTGGCGGCCATTGACGTAGGCCCCCGTCGCCGAGTTTCCGACATCGGTGTGTACAGCGTAAGCGAAGTCGAGCGGCGTCGCGCCGCGGGGCAACGCTATGAGCCGCCCCTTGGGCGAAAAGCAGTAGACCTGATCCTGGAACAGCTCGAGTTTGGTGTGCTCGAGGAATTCTTCGGGGTTGTTGCCCTCGAGCAGAGTTTCGACCAGCTTTTTGAGCCAGACATAGGGACCGGTGTCTTTGTCTCCGGACTCTTTGTCTCTGACGATCACGCCGTTATCTCTGACGGCCGCGCCGCTTTCCTTCACGGCCGCGCCGTTTTCCTTCACGGCCGCGCCGTTGAGCCCGTTCGAATGCGCGGCGCCACCATTGGCAGACGGCGGCGCTTTGAAAGACTGCCCTTCCTTGTAGAGCGCGTGCGCGGCGACGCCATCTTCGGAAATCTCGTGCATTTTGCGCGTGCGGATTTGCAACTCGACGCGCTGATGCCGCGGACCCACCACGGTGGTGTGGATCGATTGGTAATTGTTCTGCTTGGGCGTCGAAATATAGTCCTTGAAGCGGCCAGGCACCGTCCGCCATGTCGTGTGCGCCAAGCCCAAAACCCGATAGCAGTCGTCGATTTTATCGACGATCAGGCGGAACGCGTAGATATCCGAAAGCTGCTCGAGGCCGATCTGCTTGTTCTGCATTTTACTCCAAATGGAGTACGGCTTTTTCTCACGACCCGAGACTTCGGCCTTGATACCCGCTTCCGCAAGCTTTGCCGCCAGTGCCGAACGGATGTCCTCGACCAGCCCCTCGTTCTTGGCTCGCAGTTCTGTGAGTTTTCCAGTCACGGCAGCGAAGGCTTCGGGATGCAGCCAGCGGAAAGCCAGCGTCTCAAGTTCGTCGCGCATACCCTGCATGCCCATGCGGCCGGCAAGCGGAGCGTAGATGTCGAGAGTCTCTTCGGAAATGCGCCGGCGCCCGTCGGGTTTCATGTGCTCGAGCGTGCGCATGTTGTGCAAACGGTCGGCGAGCTTGACCAACAGCACGCGCACGTCGGTCGATATCGCAATCAGTAATTTGCGGAAGCTCTCGGCTTGCTCGGCCTTCTTGGACACGAGGTCGAGACGGCGGATTTTGGTCAAGCCTTCGACAAGGGCACCGATCTCGGGCCCGAACAACTGGTCGATCTCGCCGCGAGTCGTGTCGGTGTCTTCGATGACATCGTGCAGCAGCGCCGTCGCAATGGTGGCGTCGTCAAGTTTGAGCTCTGTGAGAATGGCCGCAACTTCGAGCGGATGCGAAAAGTAGGGATCGCCGGACTTTCGCACCTGGCTACCGTGCGCCTTCATGGCATACACGTAAGCGCGGTTGAGGAGCGCTTCGTCGGCGCTCGGATCGTACTTTTGAACCCGCTCAACGAGTTCGTATTGCCGCATCATGGCCCGCCCCACTCCTCTGGCGGACGTCGCCTGTCGTGAAGTCCAAATTGAATCGGCGAGCCTCGCTGGGGCCCAAGCTCGCCGCGTTGTCGATTGGGGATATTAGCGGCCGCGGTCGCGCGAGTTGCCGCCACCACCACCATTGTTGGACGACGGCTCGAGCGGCGTCATGCTCTCGAGGCCGCGCAGCAGCTGCTCTTCGGTCAAAACGTCGACCTGCGTATCGCTCGATTGATCGTCGCGTCCGAGCGTCGGACCGCGCCGCTCGGACGCCAGCACAGGGGCGGCACCGGCTTCGGGCTCGTCGACTTCGACGTTCTTCTGGATCGAGTGAATGAGCGCCTCGCGCATGTCTTCGGGCGCGA
>JANNUW010000642.1:0-19512 GCA_031414095.1 Hyphomicrobium sp.
ATCCGCTGCGGCGAAAGACGAATGGCCCCCCTCCCCCGGAATCGCGCACCATCCGGCCCTGGACCACGTCAGCCCTGCCACTCCGAGTCCGGTCCCCGGCCCAACGACCGCCTTTGTCGCCAGTTTTGTGGAGGGCTCTCCTCCGATCCTCCGGCAGTCGTTCTCTGAGAGCGTCGGCAGGGCATGGGCCAATCCCTCATAGTCATTGACGAATGCGATATGATCAGTCGCGGTTACGGCACGCATCGCCTCGCGGGTAAAAGACCATGCGGAATTGGTGAGACTTATCCGTTCCCCGCCAACCGGCCCGGCGACAGCGAAACTGGCGGTCCGAGGCCGAAACGAAAGTGTTGCAAGATAGCTCTCGGTCGCCGCTTCAAGTGACTTAAAGTCTGACACCTTTAACTTCTTGAAGTTCTGAATTTCTAGAGTTTCCAGGTTGGCCAAAGCAAAACGCGCATGGGTTCCGCCGATGTCCGCGACCAGAGCGAAGGGAGGTGGAATACTCATATCTTTCACAGCCGCTTCCCGGTCTTGACATCGAACAATTTCGCCTTGCCCATATCAACTTCGAACGCGTACTTTGCACCCGCCTGCTCTCGGTCTTCCGGATGGACCCGGGCAATAGCCTCGATATTGCCGAGCGTGAAAACGAGCATTGTATCCGGCCCGGTCGGCTCCACGACATCGATGGCTCTTTGGAACGAGAACATGTTCGCTGACGGCCGCTGGGCGCCCTTGCGGGTAATGGTTTCCGGACGCAGTCCCAGAAAAACCTCCTGATCTTCGCGGGCTGCCGCTGGCTTAAGCAGCCGATCTGGTAACGGGAAGGCCATCGAATATAGTAAATGCTGTGACGGGACACGCAAAGGTATGTTGGACAGCGCACGGAAATGTCTCACCGTTATGTCCCACCACAAAAACGCTGATCGCTAAGGCCTTGATTTCAGTATGTTTGAGCTGAAAATGGTGGGCGGTACAGGGATCGAACCTGTGGCCCCTATCATGTCAAGGTCTAGCCACAACGCACAAATTAATATATTTCAGATACTTACGAGAACTTACGAGGACCGCCCAGTACGTACGAAGACGGAACACAACGGCATTTACCACCAAGTTTCCGCCAAGCCTGCGAACGTCTATACATAATTGTAAGTTGCGCCTCCTTCCGCCTGAGATCTGCATAAACTCCGTAGGCAAACAAATTGCTGCGTTGGGGATTTCTAAGGTAGAGAGGCCATTTACCACCGTTTTGAACCGCTCGCTTCCGGACCTCAGGTGAAAGCCTATTCGTTGTCTTGCCCATGGCGGCCCCACCTTTCTCAGAGGTCGGAGTCTCCGGCAATCCCGGGGCGGTTCACCACTCCCAAAAATCCCGCAGTTCACCAGCGTCCACGGCATTGTCGGCGAGGCGCGGTCCAAAGTGATGTATTTGTGCCGCAACCCATCTCAAAATTCCAAGTGGCCAGTCGCAACCGCTAGCCTAAAGCCAGAAATTCAGTTAAAAACCCTCTAGCAAGAAGATTCTGTCCAGAAATGGTTTTTGGGGTGACTCGATGAACAATTCGTTGAAAAGATTTGCGTTGCTGACGGGGACCATTTTGGCGGGCATGTTTGGCAGCGCCGCCTACGCCGCCGACATTGATACGTCGGCCGCATCCCAAGCGGTTTCGGCCCCCAACGGCAAGGTGGAAATCGGCGGCGGCTGGGCTGACATTGACAGCCTGAGCAGCGATGAAGTTTTCCGCGGCGGGGCTGCTTTCAGCTTCCCGGTTGGCGGCATGTTCGGCATCCAGGCCGATCTGACGGCCCTTGATGCCTTTGGCGAAACGGCAATCGGCGGAGCAGCGCACGCCTTTACGCGTGATCCCAATTCCTACCTCCTGGGTGTCTACGGCGGCTATGTTGATGCCGGTCCGGCCAATATCTGGTATGTCGGCCCGGAAGCCGAGCTGTATCTCGACAACATCTCGATTGAGGCGGTTGGCGGCTACATGGATATCAGCAACGGCGTTGGCAGCGAATTCTATGCCGTGGGTACCGTGGCGCTTTATGCCACCGACAACCTGCGCCTTTCGGTTGGCGCCAGCACGGTTGCGGGCTTTGATTCGGCGAATGCCGGGCTTGAATGGTTCATGGGCGACACGGGCATTCCCGCCTCGCTCACCGTTGATGGCCGCATTGGCGAGGATGGCTTTAGCTCGGTTATGGCCGGCCTCAGCCTGTATTTCGGCGGCGAGGACAAGAGCCTGATCCGGCGCCACCGCGAGGATGACCCGCGCCTGCGCTTCTTCGACATCTTCAACGCTGGCGTGCTGGGCAGCGATGGCGTGTTGAGCCTTCCAGCCTGCGACCCCAACGTTGAAAATTGCGAAGAAATTTAGGCGCAAATACGATTAAGATCAAAGCCATGCCCACGGCGTGGCTTTTTCTTTGATACTCAGCTCATGACATGCGCCAGGCTTTGAATCACTCTGCGGCGTGAATGACTTCGAGACCGGGCAGGCCCCAGCACTGGTAGCCCATGTCCTGCGCCATGATGCCGAACCCCTCGGTTTCTATCTCACCTTCACCCCACACGGGGTGTCGCGGCCTTATCTTGTCGTTGCGCAAACCGTAGCGGAAGGGTGGAAAGTTCAGGCCATCCCGGTGGAGATCAGCACGGACGAGGAGAGCCGTACCACCCACGGCATCCAGGCGGACCGGACCCTCGGATCCACGGAGGTCGGACATGATCCGTGTCCCGTGGTGGCTCCAGGCGTTGAGATCGAATGTCTCACCGCCGTGTTGCCGCACGCAATGGGGATGCACGATGTCGCGCCCAGCGCCCAAGAGACGCTCTATCAAGTCGGCCGGATAGCAAACAACATCCACGTCGAGCCACAACACCCAGTCTTCATCGGTGAGAGCGCGCGAGAGAAGTTGATTGCGCGACCTTGCCAAGATATTTCTCCTGGCGAGTTGAAAGGCCGGGTGCCAGCGGGGCGTATTGGCTGGCATCTGAAACCCATAATCGCGCTTGACTGTCACGACACGCCGGAACCGACCCGCGAAACGCCCAGCCAGCGAATTGATGAGGTCCCAACTGCCGTCTTGGCTGTCACTCTCCAGCACGCCCAGCGAAAGCAACTCCCGGGGATAGGTCAGCCTCTCGAGATTGCCCGCGTAGGTATCCAGCGTCGGGGCGGCATTCTTTACCGGCGTCAGGATTAAAACCTTGCCGACGCTTGCACTTGACAAAGTAACCTCCACTGAGACATCGAAACAAGAAACCGCGAACGGAAATGGACACTGTAGACAAAATGGGCACCGTGACCACCGAAAGTTCCGCGCGGCGCCTGGCAGTCCGCAGGCAGGGCAACCAGCCCATGCCAAGCGACACCTTCTCGGGCCAGGGGATGGTCATCTGTGCCGGCGGCCCCCGCATCTTCACCAATGCCTACGTCCTCATCCACGTCCTGCGCCGGCATTTGGGATGCAGGCTCCCGATCGAAGTCTGGCACTTTGGCCCGGCGGAACTGTCGCCACGGATGGCCGAGCTCCTGCGTGACCTTGAGGCACAGCCCGTCGACGCCAATGCCGCAATGCGCCTGCAGCCACCCCAGCTGGCAAATCCATGGCAACTCAAACCCTACGCCATCAAATGGTCCCAGTTCCGCGAAGTCCTCTACCTCGACGCCGACCAGGTTCCCGCCCGGGACCCCACGGAACTTTTCGATTGGCGGGAGTACCAGGAGAAGGGTGCGGTCTTCTGGCCCGATATTATCGACCTCCTGGCCGACAATCCAATTTGGCAAATATGCAATTTGCCACCCCGCCGCACAATCAGCATCGAGAGTGGCCAGTTCCTGATCGACAAGGCCCGCCACTGGGCCAGCCTCGACCTGGCACTGGCGCTCAATGAAGAAGCACAAGACCTCTACCAGTATGTGCATGGTGACAAGGACACGTTTCTCCTGGGAGCCATGATGAGCGGGATTGACTACGAACTGATACCGGGAAGGCCACGTACCGATGTTCCGTGGTGTCTTTACCAGTCTGACTTTGCAGGCGAGGTCCTCTTCCAGCACCGGACCGGCGCCAAGTGGAACTTCAAGGGCCCCCAGCAGGAGCTCCCCCAGTTCTCTCACCGCGAAGCTTGCGAATTGGCTCTCAATGAATTACGCCGAAAGTGGAATGGCCGGATCTTTCAGGCCCCTGCTCGTCTCGGTGAAATGGAAGAAATGGAGGAGCGGCTCACTGGCCAGACATTCAGGCTGTCTCGCCCCGGCGAGAGCGAAGAAACAGTGCAATTGCGGGCGGGCGGTGAAATCCTGGCGTCGCCCGCACTGCAGCCGGCGAACTGGCACTGCGATGAGATGGCGGACGGGCCAGCGTTGCTCTTGACCCTGGGCTATCTTCCGCCGCTTTGCCTCAAACTCTGCCCACGCGGTGTCTGGGCGGCAGGTGATACTTCCCTCCGCCCGGTCGATGCGGAATGGCAGCCAGGCGTCCACAGCATTGTCCGCCAGCTGGTCGCCGCGACAGGTTTTCCCAGCCCCGTTTCTTCCTTTAAATTTAAGGGGTTAAGTGCGGCCCTTAATCTTCTGCATAATCTCGACATTGACACCGCCAGAGAAATTTTGGCCATGGCCGCGGAGCACGGTTCCGGCTTGGCGCACGAGCAACTCGTCGCCCTCACAGCAACCCTCGTCAACGACGTTGATCGCCCACCCAAATTGCACCTGCCGGCGGAGTGGAATGTCATTCTCTCGCGCTACACCCGGAGACAGCCAGAGTGACCTTATGGCTCTAAGGGCACTCATGGTGGTGCCAGCCGTGCCGTCTCGGGATGGAAATGGGCTGGCCATGCGGCTCAGTCTTTTTCTCGAGGCACTGCAGAGTATCGCGCGAACTGATCTTATCCTCATTCCGGCCTTGGGTGACACCAATTTACTCGCCGTGGGCGACACGCCTGTTTTCCGAGCCCCGCTGCAACCCGACACGGAGCTCTCGCTTCTCCTGCGGTTGAGAGACCCCGAGCAGCAATTGGCCAGCTTCGTGCGTTATGGAAAATCCACATTTTCCGGCCTTTTTTCCAACGCCGCCTGGACTGCACTCGCGCGCAAGATGTCCACTGAACACTACGACATCGTCCATTTCTCACGCTCGTACCTCATTCCCGGCCTCGCGCATTTTCGTGGCCGCTTCGCCACTACCCTCGATCTTGATGAAGATGATCTCACCTCCTTCACCAGCCTGGCGCGGCTTGAGCGGAGTCAAAGACGGATTTTTAGGGCCAGTTGGCAGGAACAGCAGGGCCGCGCCAGCGACCGTATGGTCGGACAATTGAAGGGTGCGGTGCATGCGGTGTTTGCGGCAAGCAGGCTGGAGGCTTCGAATTTGTCACGCCGCCACGCCGGGCTTCCTGTGGAATACATTCCAAATGCAATTGCCATCAGGCGCACCAGGCGCGCGCCGCAGCCGAACACCCTGCTCTTCGTCGGGACCTTGAACTACCTCCCCAACAATGAGGGACTGCTCTGGTTTTTGGACAACGTTCTGTCGCGGATCCGCCAGCGGCGCCCCTGCCGGATGGTCATTGTGGGGAGCGGCCCCCTTCCCGAGCTCCGCGCTGCAGCTCGGCGGAGGGGTGCCCAACTCCTGGAGCGGGTGGATAATCTGGAACCCCACTACAGGTCCGCGCGGGCCGTGATAGCACCCATGCGGTCGGGCGGCGGGACGCGCATCAAACTCCTCGAGGCGGCGTCATTTGGCGTCCCGTCCATTGCCACCCCCGCGGCGGCCGCAGGGCTCTTCACGGCGGCACGCCCCTGGGGGTGGGTGGCCGAGGGCCCGCAACAATTTACCGACGCTTGCATCACCGCATTGAGCGATGCAAAACAGGGCGCCGCCCGGGCGGCGTGTGGAAAAAATGCGGTTTCGCGCGCCTATGACCGGGTGAAAGTGATCAGGCAACTGGCGCGGCGGTTCGAGCAATTGGTGAATGAAGGTCAAAGATCCGATGGAAGAAATTAGCACTCAACAATGTTTTCGCCGGGAGAATGCCGTGGATATCAGCGAACTCCCGGACGGCTACATGGTAACGGACACCAAGAGAGGGCGCGTCCACTATCTCAATTCAGTGGCGGCAATTGTTTTCGAATTGTGTGACGGAACGCAGCCGGCAGGCAAAATGGTTGAGCTTCTCAAGCGCGAATTCTCGCTTGCCAGCGCCCCGGAGGACCAGGTTGTCTCCTGCCTCGCCACTCTCATGAAAGAGGGGCTGGTAGTGCCGTGCCCGAGCTGACCGTCCACACCCTGAAGCGGGCGATCACCATCCGCTACGGCCGCGACCCAGCTTTTCAATACCTCGCCGGCGCTCCCGGTGTTTCAACCAAACTAACGCCAGCCAGCATCGACATCGAGGGTAAGGACGCTTTCCTATCGGCGACCTGGCACGGACTCGCGCCGGCTTTCCTCAACCGCACGGCGTCAGCACGGGATTTGGCCCTGCAGCTCGACAGTGAGTTTGCCGAGTTGTCGTTGAGTGACGCGGCGCCAGAGGCCATCCTCTCCGCCACCATCCTCTGCTGGCGTGGCAGGAGGCTGCTGCTCCTGGGGCCGGGCCGCGTCAGGACGGCTCTGGCATTGACACTCTTTCAGCACGATGTTGATATTGAAGGGGACTGGTTCTGCCGCCTCTCTTCTGTAGGATTTACGGCACTGCCCCGCAGCGTCCGGTGGGACGCCAGACTGCTCCGCGCCTATCCGCAAATCTATGAGGTCACTGAAGATTTCCCCTTCCATTGCGTCGACTCCTTCCACGGTGAACTGAGCGCCTGGTGTCCACAGACAGAGGCGAGACCGTGGCTCTGCCGCGACGGCCCCCTGGACGGAATTATCGTTACTGACGACTATGCCGGGGGGCGCAGCCTGTCGCGCCGTATCGCCCCGGACTTTGTCTGGGGCCACCTGATGGCGGCGCGGGTGACAGGCGCCGGCGGCGTCACTGTTATCGCAGCCCTGAAAAACCTCGCGACAGCAACGCCCGCACTTAAGGTTTCGGTGGGTGATCTAGGCGATGCAACCTACAGGATCATGCAATTCTTGCGCATATTGCAGGCAAGAAGTTCGCCCCCCGGGAGCGTTGCACGGTATAGAGAGGTGTGATAGCTTTCATCATCGCTAGGTTTGGAGGATTCTTATGCAGATAGGCGCAACTATTGGTTCGGAAGGCAAGGATGTCTCGGGATCTTTGTCCAATTCAGCGACTGTGGCTCGCCTCCTCCGCCAGGCTCCCTTTGAGGAACCCCGCGTGGTTTCCTTTGATATTGACTTCCTTGCCCCAAAGGATCTGATTGCCTACGCTGGCAATGGTTAAGGCTAGTCGCAACGCCAAACTTCCAGTATAGCCGCCCCCTGGTGTGAAGCACTCAGATGGTTGGTCGTGCCCATTAGGCCCTCGCGTAAAAATCCCCCTTCCACGCCACAGCAGACAATAAGTGCTGCGATCATCGTTCGCAATGAGGAGCGTTACCTGGAGGGCTGCCTGGCCTCGTTAGCGGGCCAGGTTGATGAAATCGTCGTCGTCGACACGGGCTCTACCGACGACACCATCAAAATTGCAAAAGGCTTCGGCGTGAAACTCTTCCACCGGCCGTGGACTGGCGACTTCTCGGCAGCCCGCAATAGCGCCCTTGATAAAGCCACAGGCGACTGGATACTCTACATAGATGCAGATGAGCGGCTCCTTGTCCCGGATGGCGTGACCTTGTCGTCCTATCTCACGGGCAAGTCTGCTGCCGCGGCGTTTGTCCAATTTATGCCAAAGACTGGATTTACCCGGTACCGGGATCCACGCCTCTTTTTGAACCGCCCCGATATCCGGTTTCGTGGCAGGATACACGAGTCGGTCATGCCCGATGTCGATCGGCTCTGCACGGCGTTGGGCCTGTCGGTGTTCATGACGGGGGCGAGGATCGACCATCTCGGCTATGACGGTAGCCAGGACCACAAACACCCGCGCAATCTGCCGCTCCTCCAGGCGGAGCTGAAGCAAGGTCACGACCGGGTTTACTACTACTACCATCTGGCGGAAACCTACGCCGCCCTCGGCGACATTCCGGCAGCGCAGCAGACTGCCGAAGAGGGCCTTGCCGCAGCTCGCCGCAACAACACCGACAAAAATCTCGCCGATGCCAGTCTCATCTACCAGATGCTGGCGCGCATCCGCCCCCCAGGGCAATCAACGCTTGAAATAATTGAGGAAGGACTGCAGCGCCTCCCAGCAGACCATGCCCTCCGCTTTCAATTGGCGCTTCAACTCGCACAGCTTGGGCGTCACACCGATGCCCTGCCCCACCTCAAGATGCTGCAAAGCATTGACCCCGATACGCTGTGTGACGGCCTGCTCGCCTTCGACCGCAGAATTTTTGCGACCCTCGCCTGGCAATTGGCGGGGACTTGCCTGATGGCGACGGGAAGCCGGCAGGAGGCCCTGCAGGCATTCCGCGCCGCAGCGAATTAATCCGGCACCGGTTTTACATCGCCATCCGGCGGGTGGCCCTCACCAAAGCCTTGGCGGCAACATCAAATGCGCCGTACTGCTCGTGGCGCCGCTTCATGTCTTCGGGTAGGCGGGCCCTGCGTTCAGCCTGCATCCGCGATGAAAAATGCCACACATTTCCGCCCGCGTTGACCTCAAGGGCATAGAGTTCATCACTCGTGGCCTCCCTGATGATATCGCATCCCAGCAAGGGGACCGCAGGGAAAGCTGATGCCATCCTGCGGGCAAATTCATGGATCTCCGGATACTGGCCATACTCTACGTGAGAGCCATCTGACCGGAAGCTGCTGGCCTCAATGACGTTGTCTGGCGAGGAGAGTTCGGGACGCCTCTGCGTATTGGTAATACGCGCAATATACAGCACCTCGCCACACAGCGTCAGAGCCCGGTACATCTCCAGGTGCGGCCCGGAATCGACCAACTGTTGAATGAGCATGGGAGTCGTGTGAACGAGGTGATCGGCCGGGAAATCCGATGCGGCCATCCCCGATAAACGGGACGTCCGAAATACCTGTATGCCCAAATTTTTTGACGTGAGGTGGAGTGGAGCCGGTTTCATCAGGATAAATTCGCCCCAAACCTGGGTGGCGAGGGGCATCGCGATATCATACTGCTTCGTCAGCGGGGTACGAATTCCAGCCAGGCGGAACATTTCGTCCTGCTGCAGCTTCGAGAGTTGCCGCGAGACAACGGCGGCACCGCGCGGCAGTTGAAGCGCCTCGGAGAGAGTCAAATTTACGAGTAGGACCGGATGTTGCCACGTTGCCTCTGGCAATTCCGCGAACCTGTAGGGGTGAAAGACGTGGACTACAATCTCTGGTGCAATTTTGCCCATACGACGCGCAATATCTTTGAAATCTTCGGGATCACAGCGAGGGAATCCTACGGCAAGCAGGAGGGTTTTGGGTGGCAGAAGCAAGTCTGATCTTCCTATCAATGGCGGCAATGGGCCCAGTGTTTACGCAGGCAACTGGAGGATACAAGGCCGCGCATTTAAACACCCGAGAATCAATACACAAAACAGTCGACTTCCCCAAGAAACAAATGTTTTTCTCGCCAAGATGTTCAGCCCCAGCATTTATTGATGCAGTTTTGCCCATCGAGTGCTGAGGCTAAACATCAAATCATGCGGACAGGTTCAACTTTTCTATGGCTTGTGCCGCACTGAACATCAATGGGATCAATTAGGCCATAAACCTGGAACATGGGCTTCGGGCCTTTTGAATTCCCACGAATTCCGTGAACCTTTTCCTCCCTCCCAGCAACCAACCCTGTAGCGGCGGCCAGGTGGCCACCACACAACCAGAGGGAGATTAAAATATTCAAGAAAATCATGATTTTAGTGGCAACAACGAGCTTTATTGCCTTGGCCGCCCACAACACTGCCATGGCCCAATCCGCCCCGAATGGAGCGGGAAAGACCTTGGAAGACACTCAACGTGAATGCCCGCAAAAATGCCGATGCTGAGCGCTATGATGCTAACGCCAACAACCTGGAAGCAAAGGCAAGGCAGAACCTTGACCGTGGAAAGGCTGGATTTGCCCGATATCGCGGACAGAAACCGTGCGTCAACATTCGTCCTGCCATGGACGCGTTTATCGATACCGTGATCGAAGGCGGCGAGCTGCGGGCCACCTGGGAGTTCTGGGATGAAACCCCAATCATGATTGACGGCGAGGTTATTGATACGGCGAAGATCAAGCGGGAAGCGGAGAAGGTCGAAAGGACCGAGCCCAAGGCTGACCCGGGTGAACAAGTCAGACAAGGCTCGTCAGGAAGTTGCCGAAGCCGTGGCCCAGGAAGTCATTTTAGTTGGAGTGACCTGACCGGCTTTTTCTGAACCAGACGATATGAGAGTATTGAACTGGAAAGGAGAAAGACGATGGGAAGGAAGCGACTTGCGGCGGAGCAGATCGTGACGAAGCTTCGCCAGATTGAGGTGCTGCAGGGACAGGGCAAGACGATTGCCGTGGCCTGCAAGGAAGCCGAGACGACGGAGCAGCTCAGGGATGAATGCCTCAATGGGTCAATCGCGTTGTTTTGACCATGTCCGCGATATGTCGGCTTAGCCTAGATTTGCAGATGAATTGTCAGAACATAAAATCTGGCGTTTTGGGCCATAAGGAGACATTCTGGCACATGCGCAACTGTGGCGATCTGACCCATTCCAAACATTTCCTCAGCATCTCCTTTTCAGTTCGATACTCTCATAACGTCATGTTCAGAAAAAAAGGGTCGGGCCATGTCCACGGGGCGGATCTGGCATTCTTACCTGAGCACGAGAAAGAAGCCAGGGCTACGTAGCACTTGCTGGGAGCACTCACCGATTTCTTTTTTGCCCATTGCGCCGCGCGGGGCGTTTTGGCGCCACGGGCCGGTCGTAGTAGGGAAGCCGGTCCACGCGGGGGCTATAGCTTCCGTCCTTCCGGCATTTGACAATATGCTGCGCAATGTCCTCGAGGCTTGCAAACCACACATCCCCGGTTCCGAGCATGTATTCAATCATCTTTTCCACGCGCTTCCAGCGTGAAAGGCGGCCGCTGACAAACGGATGCCAGATGCCAATCCACAGTCCGCCGCCGGCCTCGCGCATGGCCTCGAATTCCGCCATGAAAGTTTCCATGGCCCGTTCCGGTGCCATGATCTGCATGACATAGTTGAGATCGATGGAGTGGACGTAGGGCGGCCAGTCGTCGGTCGCCCAATTGGCCGGTAGCTCGACGAGTTCGCCCTTCTTTGTCTTCAACATATAGGGAACGTCATCGCCCATCAGCGAGGAGTCATAGAGGAACCCCTCGGCGATCAGGAGATCCGCCGTATTGTCTGAAAAATTATAGAGCGGCGAGCGGTTTCCGCGCGGCCGCTTTCCGGTGTGCCTGACGATGATGTCGATTGAGCGTTGCATCCAATAGTGTTCGTCGGACCTTGACAGGCTGCTGGGGGCCTCGTGAATATAGCCGTGAAAGCCCACCTCGTGACCGTCCTTGACCATGGCTTCGACAGCTGCCGGATACTGCTCGATGCACCAGGCGGGGACAAAGAAGGTCTGCTTCAGGCCATAGTGGCGGTAGGCCGCGAGAATGCGCGGCACCCCCACCTCGGGCCCGTAGCGCAGCATTGAAATCGTCGAGACGCGTCTGATCGAATCCTTTGGGTGTTCCAGGTGGACAAGGCTGTCGGCATCCATGTCGAAGGTGATGGCGCAAGCAACCCTGGCCCGGTTTGGCCACGGCACAGGATTAAGGATCATGGCGTTTCTCCCCTGAAATTGCGGTTCTTGCTCCAATAGGACAGTGTTTCTACACTCCGGTCCATATCTTGTTCAACTCCGCCAATCCCGCCTGTCCCGAGGAAACCCATGATGACGCCTGTGCTGTTGAAAGTCGAACCCCTTGCGCGCGAAACCTTCGCTCCTTACGGGGATGTCATCTAGAAGCCGAGCCGGGGGCCCGGGTATTTGCCACCAATGGCGGCCAGGCGGAGCGCGATCACGACCTTGCCCGCGTCGCGGCCGAGCGCACTGATGCCCGCACCTTGGTGAGCATTTTCCATTCCCGCCCCTTTGCCGTGCCGTTGCAGGTGGCACTCATGGAACGCCATCCGGTTTCGAGCCAGGCCTTCATACCGGTCAATGGCGGGCGCTTTGTCGTGATCGTTGGCGCGGCGGGCTTGCCGCCAACAGCAAAGCACTTCCGCAGCTTTGTGACCAATGGCACGCAAGGGCGTCAACTACCACCCCGGAACCTGGCATCACCCTCTCATTGCCCTTGAGGAAGGAGACTATCTCGTCATCGACCACGCGGGCCCCGGCCCGGATTTCGATCAGGACTACGACGAAGTCCGCTTCGCGCCGGGAGAATTGACCCTGCAGTTTCCAGACCGGCAGCCAGCCGTCAGCCGACCTTCTTGCGGAAGAGGTGCGTGTCCGGCAGGCTCTCCAGGAAGGCGCGGATCAAGGGCCGGTCGGCATCGCTCTCACGATAGGCAATGTTGTGAAGGGAATTGAAACAGTAGGTCTTTGGCTTCACGGCCCGAAGAGATTTCTTTTTTTCCCATTGCTCCGCAAGATGAGCCGGGAGAAATCCAACAAAGCGCCCGGACAGTATCAGCATGAGCTGGGCCTCCATCTGGACAACGGAGGCGCCGGCGCGCGGGTGGTTTACCCGGTACAAATCATCAAAATGCCGATAGCTGCGCACCGCGAAGCGCGAATTGTCAATGTCCTGCTTTTCAATGGCGGAGTCCGGCTTGGCAAAGAGCGGATGCCCGTCGGCACAGTACAGAAAGTGGGCTTCTTCATAGTAAGGTTGGTAGATGATTCCGGGCGCCTTCTGGGTGAGCGGGCCAATCACGATATCGCGGTCGCCATCGGTAAGCCGCCGTTCAAGTTCCGAAGGAATGCCAAGAAACAGGTCCACGAAGACGTCAAAACCGGGCCGCATGAGGCGCTGAATGACCCTCTGCAGGCCAAGGTAAGGGCTTGCGAATACCCCGTCCGAAAGCCCGATCTTGAGACGTCCCGTCACACCGCCGCTTGCGGTACTGATGTGGGACTGGAAGCTGTCGATATCGGCAAACAGCTTGCGCGCCGCGTCGTAGGTTGCCTGCCCGATATCGGTCAGCTGGAATTTTCGGCGCCCGCGCAGACACAGCTGCGCGCCGATGCGCTTTTCGAGCTGCGACAGGTGCGTGCTCAGGGTTGACTGGGAGAGATTGAGCGTGATCTGCGCATCTGCAAATCCGCCCGCGTCAGCCAGTACCACGAAAATGCGCAATAATCGGAGATCGATGTTGTCGAGATGCCGCATGGGCTGCCCTCCGGGACGACTGTGTTTTTACATTGACATGTTTCAAAATAATTATCCAAAATATATGATAGACTTCAATGTAAAAATTTATGAGCATGGGCTTTCGCTGGAAAGTTTTGGGAGGAAATGATGAAGCGTGCTACTGCAAATGCAGCAATTCTGGCCTTTTTAACGGTGGCCTCAGGCCCAGCACTTTCCGCAGAAACCATTCACATGCTGGCCCCGACATGGCTCGGGTTTGCCCCGGTGCACGTGGCAAACGACTTGGGTTGCTTCAAGGATGAAGGCCTTGATGTCGATTACAAGTTCGAGGATGACCGGTCGAACGTGATGGCGGCCTACGCCCGCGGCGACATTGACGTGGACATGCGCACGGTGGGCGAACACCAAGGCCGGCCGCGCGATGAATCCACCCCGGGCGTCATTATCGGCACAATAGATGAATCGGTCGGCGGTGACGGTGTCATCACCGACGATGCCATAAAATCGGTTGCCGATCTCAAGGGCAAAACCATTGCCGCGGAACCCAACATACCGGCGCGCCTGTTGCTGCAGATGGAACTGAAGAAGGCGGGCCTCACGCTGAATGACCTGCAGATCAAGGATATTGCCACGGCGGACACGGGCGCGGTTTTCGCGGACTCTTCGATCGCGGCCATTGCGACCTACGAGCCCTTCATGTCGCAGGCGGTGAAAGCCTCCCAGCGGCCTGGCGCACGGGTGTTCGTCTCCTCCAAGGACTACCGCGGCATCATTATCGATGTCATTACCGCGCGGAAGGAAGACTTGGCCGCCAAGCCGCAAAAATATGCAAGCTTCCTCAAGTGCATCTACAAGGCAGTCGATTACAGCAAGGCTGAACCTGGGAAATACGCGGAACTTGCGGCCCCGCATTTTGGCCTGACCCCGGCTGAGGTGACGGATATCCTGACAACCAGCCTGGCCTATACCTCGCTAGCGGACACCGAGGCCTACCTGGGCAAGAAGGGTGAGCGTGGAAAGCTGCATGACATATTCGACACGGTCATGACCTTGAATCTTGAAAACGGCGCAGCCGACAACAAGCTCGATTCCAACACGCAGATCGACAATTCAGTGATCAACGGCATTGCGGCGCCTTAAAACCGGGGCCCACTGGCCCGCGCCATGATACGGGATCTCTTTACATTCAGGGGGCGGGCCTCGGCCAGCGCCGAGGTTACCCTTGGGATTCTCACGGCCGTCTTGGTCCTGCTGCTCTGGGAAGCGGTGGCACGGGCGGGCCTGGTGGCCCCCCAGTTCCTGCCGTCGCCGACGAAGGTCGTGGTTGCCCTTTGGACGATGCTCACCCAGCAGCATCTGCTCTGGCACGCGGGCATATCAAGCCTGCGTGTCTGGGTGGCGTTCCTGATTGCTGCCGCCATGGCGGTTCCCATCGGAATTCTGATGAGCAGCTACCGCGTTGTTGGGGCCTCGCTCGAACCAATAATCGATTTCATCCGCTATCTGCCGGTTCCCGCCCTGGTGCCGCTCTCGATCATCTGGTTTGGGGTTGGCGAAGAAACGAAAATATTCCTGCTTTGGCTCGGCACCTTTTTCCAGCTCGTCCTGCTGGTGGCTGATGACATGCGGCGCGTGCCGCATGAATATGTCGAAATCGCCCTGACCCTCGGGGCAAAGCCCCGCCAGATCCTGTCGGACGTGGCTCTGCGTTCGATGGGACCGTCATTGGTGGACAACCTGCGCATCACCCTGGGCTGGTGCTGGACGTATCTGGTCATCGCCGAAATTGTTGCCGCGGATTCAGGGCTTGGGTTCGTCATATGGTCGGCCCGGCGCTATGTCAAAACGCCGGAGGTGATGGCGGGCGTGGTGGTCATCGGCCTGATAGGCCTGCTTACGGACCAGATCCTGCGCGCCTTGCACCGCCGCTACTTCAGATACCTGTGAGGCCAGCGAAATCGCAATGACCGATTACATCAGATTTGAAGGCGTGACCAAGAAGTTCGGACCCGTGCCGGTTGTGACGGAGTGTTCGCTGTCGATTGTGCAAAGCTCACTGGTGGTGTTCCTCGGCCCGTCGGGCTGCGGAAAAACCACGCTGATGCGCATGGTGGGCGGCCTTGATACCCCGACCTCGGGCACGATACGCCTGAATGGCGAGGTAGTGGCCGGCCCAGACCGCCGCCGCGGCATGGTGTTCCAGTCCTATTCCTCGTTTCCCTGGCTGACCGTGGAAGGCAATATCGCCTTCGGGATGCGCTACCGCAAAGATCTTTCGGCAACGCAACGCGCCGAACACGTGAAGCACTACCTGAAACTTATTGGCCTTGAAGACTTTGCCAAATCGTTTCCCAACCGGATTTCCGGCGGGATGCGCCAGCGTGTCGCCATCGCCCGCAGCCTTGCGGCGGGGTCTGATGTGCTGCTGATGGATGAGCCATTTGGTGCGCTCGACGCGCTGACCCGTGAACGGCTGCAAGTCGAGCTCCGGCAGATCCAGGCGGAAGAGAAGAAGACGGTCATCTTTGTCACCCATGATGTGGAGGAGGCGGTGTTTCTGGCCGACCGCATCATACTCTTTTCGTCACGGCCGGCACGGATCCTCCGAGACATTGATGTGGCTGCCGTGCTGGGTGCGACACGGACGCTTGCGGTGCGCGAGAGCCACGAATTCTTCAAGCTGCGCAATGACGTGCTGCATCTAATCCGCAATGAAGTGGGTGTGCTGAGTTGAGCGGCCTATTTGCCGGAAAGACTGTGGTGATCACCGGGGCCAGCCGGGGGATCGGCCTTGGCATTGCGAAGGGCTTCGCGGCCGCCGGCGCCAGGCTGGTTCTGATCGCCGATGATAACGCCGTGATGCAGCGGGCGGCTGAAATAGGGGCAACGGGTGCAATTGCTGACATTACCGATGGCGCTGACCTATCACGGGCGCTCCATGAGCTCTCCCAAATTGACGTGCTGATCAACAACGCCGGACTTGAGCGCCTGACGCCAATCGGGGAAGGCGGCGAGGACGTCGAAGCGGTGTTCCGACGCATCATTGAAATCAACATCATCGGCACGCAGATGGTGACCCGCCGCGCCCTGGCGAAGATGACAGGCGGCGCCTGCATCATCAATACGGCGTCGATCTGGGGCCGTGTCGCCGAACCGCTGTTTGGCGCCTATGTTGCATCCAAGCACGCCGTTATCGGCTTGACCAAAACCTGGGCCAAAGAACTTGGCCACCGCGGCATCCGGGTCAATGCCGTGTGCCCGGGCTGGGTGCGGACTGAGGCCTCGATGCGCTCCCTGAAGCTCATGGCTGGGCGGCACGACCGCAGCGAGGATGGACTGCTTGCCGAGATCGTTGGCGGCCAGGCCATTCCGGGCCTGATGGAGCCGGAGGACATGGCCGAGGCCTATCTGTTCCTGGCTTCGGAAGCTGCACGGAATATCACCGGTCAATCGCTCGGTGTGGATCGCGGAGAAGTGCCATGGTGAACATGTTGCAGGGCAAACGTATTCTGGTCACAGGTGCTGCAAACGGCATCGGAAGAGCCACCGCGTTGATGTTCCAGGAAGCGGGCGCAAGAGTGGCCGGACTTGATCTCAAGGACTCCGCCGCGCCGATCAACATCAAGAGATGCGATCTCACGGTTGAGGCCGATATCGTCCGTGCCGTTGCCGCTGCGGTCGGGGAACTGGGCGGTGTCGACGTCCTGGTGAACAACGCCGGGATCATGCAGGAAGCGGCGATTGCAGCCATCACGGCCGAGCACATCGACCGTCACTTCGCGGTGAATGTGCGCGGCGCCATTCTCGTCACACGCGAGGTGCTGCCCCATCTCAAGGATGGCTCGCGGATCATAAATATCGCCTCGGAACTTGCCTATCTCGGGCGCGCCAACGCATCGGTCTATTGCGCTACAAAGGCTGCGATTCTAGGACTGACGCGCTCCTGGGCCCGTGAACTTGCGCCCCACATCCTGGTGAACGCCGTGGCCCCTGGCCCTACCGATACATCCCTTCTTGCCTTTGACACGTTGACAGCCGAGCAAAAGCGGCTCGAGACCGCCCATCCCCTTGGCCGTATCGGCCGGCCGGAGGAGATTGCCTCCACCGTCCTGTTTCTCGCGGGATCGGGCGCAACTTTCTTCACTGGCCAATGCCTCGGCGCCAATGGTGGCGCCGCCATGCTCTGAGGTCAAGCGACATGAAAGACATCGTATTTCTGGGCGAACTGTCCTGGCCCGAGGCTGAAGCGAGAATTGCTTCAGGCGCCCCGGTATTTCTCCCGGTGGGCGCCACCGAACAGCATGGGCGTCATATGCCGCTCAACGTCGATGTCGTGATCCCCACGGCCATTGCGGAGCGCGCAGCACGGCGGGTCGGCGGATTGGTTGTGCCGACCATCCCCTATGGGAACAGGTCCCAGCCGCGCTCGGGCGGCGGCAGACAGTTTTCCGGCACGCTCAATCTCGCGGCGCATACGTTTTCGCTGGTCGTGCGCGACGTGCTGATGGAATTGTTCCGCCAGAAGGCGCGGAAGATCGTGGTCATCAATGGGCACTATGAAAACATCTGGCCGGCCGTTGAAGGCATCGAACTGGCCCTTGATGCCATTGGCCGCGACCGGTGTGACGGCCTGAACGTACTGCGCATCGACCATTGGGAGTTGATACGGCCTGAGACTTTGGCGCGGGTTTTTCCTGATGGCTATCCCGGCATCGAGCTGGAGCATGCGAGCGTGATCGAGACCTCGATGATGCTGGCGCTGCGTCCGGAACTGGTCGACTTGGGCAAAGCCCTGAATGACGGACCGGCAAAATTTCTTCCCTATGACCGTTACCCGTCTGCGGTACGGGAAGTGCCGGCCTCCGGGGTGTTGTCCCTGACGCAAGGATCGAGCGCCGAGAAGGGCAATTGGCTCTTGGCCGATTGCGTTGACCGAATTGCCGAAATTGTGGACCGGGAGTTTTAGAGGAAGCCGATGACCGACCAGACCTATCAACCTGTTGATGCCGCCATCGTGCCGCGTTTTGCTGGACCGACGACATTCATGCGTCTTCCTTCGGTGGTGTCCGCCGCCGGCCTTGACATCGCACTGGTTGGAATTCCCTGGGACGGCGGCACCACCAACCGTGCCGGGGCCCGCCATGGTCCCCGTGAAATTCGCAGCCAGTCCAGCCTCATGCGGCGTGTGCACCACGTTTCCGGAACGGAGCCTTTCAGCCTCGCGAAAGTTGCTGACGTCGGAGACGTGTCGGTCAATCCCATCAACCTGATGGATGGCCTGCAGCGGATCGAGGCCGGCATTGCCTCATTAGTGTCATGCGGCGCAATTCCGCTAATTGCCGGCGGCGATCATCTGACGACGCTTCCGGTGCTGCGTGCCGTGGCGCGCAAGCAACCCGTCGGAATGATTCACTTCGATGCGCATTCCGACACCAACGACAAGTATTTCGGGGATAATCCATATACGCACGGCACGCCGTTCCGCCGGGCTGTCGAGGAAGGGCTGCTTGACCCCAAGCGGGTGGTGCAGATTGGTATTCGCGGCTCAATTTATGAGCCGGGCGAACATGACTGGGCGCGCGCCCAGGGCATCCGTATCATCTACATGGAAGAGTTCATTCAACGCGGGACTTCCGCAGTGATGGAGGAAGCCAGGCGGATTGCCGGAACGGGCCCGACCTACGTGACCTTCGATATCGACTGTCTCGACCCTTCCGCTGCACCGGGAACCGGGACGCCGGAGGTGGGCGGCTTCACAACGCGGGAAGCCCAGCAGATGATCAGGCTGCTTGACGGCGTGAACATCATCGGGGCTGACGTGGTTGAAGTGGCTCCGCCGTTTGATCTTGGAAACCTTACCGCGCTGGCGGGAGCGACAATGATGTTCGAACTCCTGTGCGTCATGGCGAGGGGGCTGAAACGCGGCCTCTGACCCCAGCGGTCCAGATGATTTGGGAGTTGACCAGCAGAACTGGTGGAGACTCGCCCTATTTCGAACGGTGACCGCGACATTGTCTTGGGAACGTCCATGAAGTCCGCTTTGGGTCGATTTTGTTGCAGAAGTCGTCGGCACACCAAACAATGACCGCCTCTTGGGGTTCCTGGTGTCCGAGCCGAGCACTGAGCACCGTCTTGCCGCTGGCTCCGTGGGGAGTAGCGGCATTTTTCCGTTG
>JANNUW010000643.1:0-1421 GCA_031414095.1 Hyphomicrobium sp.
GGCCGGCATCGACTTCGTCAAGGACGACGAACTACAGGCCGACGGCCCCGCTTGCCCGTTCGAGGATCGCGTGCGCGCCGTAATGCGCGTGATCGAAGCGGCTGCCGATCGTGCGGGTAAGAAGGTCATGTACGCATTCAACCTCACCGGCGACATCGATGAAATGCGCCGCCGGCATGACTTTCTGTTGAAACATCGCGCAACATGTCTGATGGTGAGCCTCAACTCGGTCGGGCTCACGGGCTTCATCGCGCTGGCCCGCTTTGCCAACCTGCCGATCCACGCCCACCGCAACGGCTGGGGATACCTCTCGCGGCATCCGATGCTGGGCTGGTCCTACGTCGCTTGGCACAAGGTCTGGCGACTCGCCGGTGCCGACCACATGCACGTCAACGGGCTTGTGAGCAAATTCTCTGAGGCAGACGACAGCGTTGTCCACTCTGCACGCGCATGCTTGACGCCCTTGTTTCCCGACAAGCCGTGCCTCGTGATGCCGGTGTTCTCGTCAGGTCAGTCGGCCAGGCAAGCGCCAGCAACTTACGCGGCACTGAAATCGACCGATCTGATCGTCACCGCAGGCGGTGCCATCATGGCGCATCCCGGAGGGCCGGCGCAGGGCGTTGCGGCACTGCGCCAGGCCTGGGAGGCGGCCGTCAGCGGATCAACGCTCGCGGACTATGCGGGAAGCAGGCCCGAACTCAAACTTGCTCTGGATGGTGCATCGTGACGACGTCGCGCCCGCTGCCACCCGGTCCGCTGATCGCCTACTATGGCGACGATTTCACTGGCTCCTCGGCGGTGATGGAAGCGACCCAGTTCGCCGGCCTCGATACGGTTCTTTTCCTTTCCGTCCCGACAGCCGAGCGATTGGCCGCCTTCTCCGCCTATCGGGTGATTGGGTTTGCCGGCATCGCGCGGTCGCAAAGCCCGGAGTGGATGCTCGGGAACCTGCCGGACATCTTTCGCTCCGTACGCGCGATCGGTGCACCGATATCGCACTACAAAGTCTGCTCGACGTTCGATTCCTCACCCGCGGTTGGCTCCATCGGATGCGCCGCCGACATCGCCGGAGAAATCTTCGATCGTGGCTGGATTCCGATGATCGTCGCCGACCCGGGCATGGCCCGCTTTCAGGCATTCGGTCATCACTTCGCGATCGCAGAGGATACCGGCTACCGTCTCGACCGACATCCCGTAATGTCGCGCCATCCGATCACGCCGATGCGGGAATCAGATCTGGCGCGCCACCTCGCCCAGCAGACATCAAAGCACATCGGCCTCGTCGATTTCGCCGCGATCAAGCGCGGTGAGGCGGACCTGCGGCTAGCCAAGGAGCTTGCCGGGGGAGCGGAGATCGTCTCGATCGATGTGCTCGACCACGAGACTCTCGTCGCTGCAGGGCGTCTTGTTTGGGAGCGCGG
>JANNUW010000644.1:0-1808 GCA_031414095.1 Hyphomicrobium sp.
GGGCCGCGACATCGGCCATTACACCGTCTCGTTGTCGACCCGCACGCTCGTCTACAAAGGCATGTTCCTGTCCTATCAGGTGAAGGCCTACTTCAAAGATCTGTCCGACCCGCGCTTGGCGTCCGCACTGGCCCTCGTCCATCAG
Source organism: Hyphomicrobium sp. (assembly GCA_031414095.1). Taxonomy (GTDB): domain Bacteria; phylum Pseudomonadota; class Alphaproteobacteria; order Rhizobiales; family Hyphomicrobiaceae; genus JANNFX01. The sequence goes on from JANNUW010000644.1 coordinate 146, forward strand.
CGCTTCTCAACCAACACGTTCCCGTCGTGGAAGCTTGCCCACCCCTATCGCATGGTCGCCCACAACGGCGAGATCAATACGCTCCGCGGCAACGTCAACTGGATGGCGGCGCGGCAGGCGTCGGTGTCGTCGCCGCTGTTTGGCGCCGACATCAACAAGCTGTGGCCGATCTCGTATGAAGGCCAATCGGATACCGCGTGCTTCGACAACGCGCTCGAATTCCTGACCATGGGCGGCTACTCGTTAGCGCACGCCGCCATGATGCTGATCCCCGAAGCCTGGGCCGGCAATCCGGGCATGGACCCCAAGCGCCGCGCCTTCTACGAGTATCACGCCTGCCTGATGGAGCCGTGGGATGGCCCGGCCGCCATGGCCTTCACCGATGGCCGCCAGATCGGCGCGACGCTCGATCGCAACGGATTGCGCCCCGCGCGCTATCTCGTCACCAAAGACGACGTCGTCATCATGTCGTCGGAGTCGGGTGTGCTGCCCGTCGGCGAAGACAAGATCGTCAAGAAGTGGCGTCTGCAGCCGGGCAAAATGCTGCTCATCGATCTCGAAAAGGGCTGCATCGTATCCGACGATGAACTGAAGACGCAGATCGCGGCCAGCCACCCCTATGAGACCTGGGTCAAGCGCACGCAGATCATGGTTTCGGACTTGCCGCTGCCGCCCAAGCAGGCTGCCAAAAAGACCAACGTCAGCCTGCTCGATCTGCAGCAGGCGTTCGGCTACACGCAGGAAAGCCTCAAATTCCTGATGACGCCGATGGGGTCCAAGGGCGAAGAAGCCATCGGCTCGATGGGCAACGACACGCCGATCTCGGCCCTGTCGTCGAAGTCGAAGCTGTTGCACACCTACTTCAAGCAGAACTTCGCGCAGGTCACGAACCCGCCGATCGATAGTATCCGCGAAGAGCTGGTGATGAGCCTCGTCTCGTTCATCGGACCGCGGCCTAACATTCTCGATCTCGAAGGCACCTCGAAGGTCAAGCGGCTCGAAGTTTCGCAACCGATTCTGACCAACGAAGACCTCGAGCGCATCCGCGCTATTGGAGCGGTCAAGGACAACCACTTCGCATCGATCACGCTCGATATTACATATCCCGCCAACCACGGCGAAGCAGGCATGGGCCCCGCGCTCGACGTCGTGTGCGCGGAAGCCGAAGAAGCCGTGCGTTCGAACGACACCAACATCGTCATTCTATCAGACCGCGCGTGTGGACCCGATCGCATCCCGATTCCGTCGCTGCTGGCGACCTCGGCTGTGCATCATCATCTGATCAAGCAGGGCCTGCGCACATCAGTCGGGCTTGTGGTCGAGACCGGCGAGGCCAACGAAATTCACCAGTTCTGCACGCTCGCCGGTTATGGCGCCGAGGCCATCAATCCCTACCTCGCGTTCGACACACTCGCCAACATGCTGCCCGATCTGGGCCCGGGCCTGACTGCCGACGACGTCAAGAGGAAGTACACCAAGGCCGTCGGCAAGGCGCTGATGAAGGTCATGGCCAAGATGGGCATCTCGACCTATCAGTCCTATTGCGGCGCGCAGATTTTCGACGCCATCGGCCTCAGGCAGGCGTTCGTCAATCGCTACTTCACCGGCACGCATACCCAGATCGAAGGCGTCGGCTTGCGCGAGATCGCACGCGAAAGCGTCG
>JANNUW010000645.1:0-15833 GCA_031414095.1 Hyphomicrobium sp.
GACGGAACCGGCACGTTCTCGCCACGCGCCTTCAAGTAAGAGCGGTCGAGCGTGATGAGTGCAGCCATGTGGGCGCCGGCGGAATGGCCGATGAGGACGATGGGCCGTGTCTTGCCATCAACCCGTTGGGCGAGCGTGCGAGCGACGAACGCATAGGCGTCGGCCGCATCGTTAACGAAGGCTGGAAATTTGACGTCAGGGTATAGCCGGTAGTCGGGAATGACCGTGGTCACGCCCTTGCGCGCCAATGCCTTGCCAACAAATTCGTAATGACTGCGCTCGCCCTGGTTCCAGCTCCCCCCATAGAGAAAAATAGCAATAGGGCTGCCATCGGCCTCCTTGGGCCGTGCCCGGTGGGTCCCACGCAATGGGCGATAAACATCGAGCTTAAGGCGTGCGTCCGCGCCGTAGGCAATGTCACGGGTGACGTCGACGCCACGTTCCCGGACCACCATGTTGAAGCCAGCCGCCAGCAGCGGGGTCAGACCGCGCACGCCAATGAACGCATAGACAGCGGCCGCAGCTGCAACAACCAGCACCAGGACCGAGGCGACGGCTAATTTAAATGGCGTCATGACAGCTTATACGATGAAACCCGGGCCAGAGTTTTTCAGGATTTAAATAACAGCCTATGGCGTTACCGACGTAACCCCGACAGAGCTTGGTACTCTGCGGCATGGGGCTACCATATCCAACGAGGGATCATAGGTTTTTGTTGCGACGTCGAGCATTCCCAGGACCGTATGAAAATAATTATCGTGGCTGAAATCCATCACCGCGCGCTGCGCCATACAGGCGCCATCGATGCCAAACGCAGTTTGATATGACGGCGACAGCCACATCATCATGGGCACATGCGTCTGCTCTTTGGGCGCAATGGCGTAGGGCATGCCGTGCAGATAGATATTCTTCTCACCCAGCGACTCGCCGTGGTCAGACACGTAAATCATCGAAGATGGAAAGCCCTTAGCGTCTAGTTTCTGCAGGACACCGGCCAGCTCGCCAAGAACGTGGTCTGTATAGTGAATGGTGTTGTCGTAGGCGTTGATGATTTCTTCCGATGTGCAGTGCGAAAACTGCGCCGATTTGCAAACGGGCGTAAACTTTTCAAATTCCGGCGGGTAGCGCTTGTAATACGTCGGACCGTGACTGCCCATCATGTGAAGCACAATTACGGAATCGCCCGTCGCTTTGACGACCTTGTCTTCGAGACCCTCGACGAGAATCGCGTCGCTGGCTTCGCCATTATGAAAGAATGGCGGCTGCTGTAGATCGGTCGACGTCTCGGTCGGAATATTGTTGCAGACGGCTTTACATCCCGCCTGGTTCTCTTTCCAGGTGACCGCAAACCCGGCGCGCTGAAGTACGTGCAGCAACCCTTCCTGTTTCAGCGAAACGTCGGAAAACGTCTTTTCGCGGCCGAGGCCCGAAAACATGCACGGCAGCGATTGCGCGGTTGCGGTGCCGCATGACGTGACGTTGGGGAAATTAATCAGGCCTGCGAGCGAACCCATGCGGGGATTGGTTTGGCGTCCGTATCCGTTCAACGAAAAACTCTGGGCGCGCGCCGTTTCTCCAATGACGAGCACCGTGACTGATTTGCGCGACGGCGTGGTCCACGTCGTGCCGCGTTTTGCATCCGTGCCGAACCTCGTCGCGACAACTGGGGGCCCAACATTGAATTTTTTCGAGTAATCGCGCAAGGCCGTAATGTAGTTCGATGGCGTCAAAGTCAGGCGGAGTTGCTTGTGTTCACGAAACACCGACGTGAAATCCATGAAGAAGACGCCAACCGCGACCAGCGCGACAATGCCCGAAGCGACACCGATCGGCACCTTTGCCCAAGCTTCGCTCCAGAACGATCGATAGGCGATCGGCGTGCGCCAGACGAGGTAAGCCGGCAGAAAACCTCCCAGAAGCACGGCGGCAATCATGCGCAGCGAAATCAGATCGCGCGCTTCGTTGGTGTTGGTCTCAATGGCATTTTGAATCATATTGCCGTCGATGACGACGCCATATTCCCACATGAAGTAACTGATGCCGGCGGTGACCGGCAGCAAAAACATGACAAGCGGTTTGAAGGTGCGGCGCGTGCCCAGGATCGTGAGCACGAGATTGTAGAGCGCGAACATCGCAAAAAAGCAGCCGCCGATGAACAGCCAGTCAGTGGTGCGCGCCGGCGAGACTGCGGCCAATAGGGTCCGCCAGAACGGCAGGTTCAAAACCATAACGAAGTAGGCAACCACCACAAGGGTGACCCACTCCAATCTGTTGCCTGTTGTCGCGTCGGGCTGCCTTAGGGTCGGCGTCTTCAAGTGATACTCTCCGATCCAAGGCCAGCGGGATCATGCCCGCGGCACAAATTGGACCTTAAGTATTTTTCGACAGCTCTGTCACGGGCGCTTTAAGCCACACTCTGCCCGCCCAGCCCTCGATCTAAGCTTTATGGCTGCGGGCACAGTTCGTGCGCTCTGGCGACAGCAGCGCTTTTAGTTGTAAACTCACCGAGCATTTCGCCGCCGGGAGCACGTGTTTTCAAGAACGTATCCGTCATGCTTTTTTCAAAGCCATCGAGAACGGTCAACGCGGTGTAGCGGTCTTCACCATCGATCGCGGCTTTGATCAGAACGGTCTTTTTACCGCCGTAGCTCGCGCTGGTAATCCGGCATGGCAGGGCTTTACCTTGGAGCAGCGGCTTGGCGCCGAGGCCCGATGGCGCGACGCCGGGACCCTCATTGACGGCCGTCTGCAACATCGCTGTTGGCGCAGGACCGGCACCTGCAGCCGGTGGCCCGGACGCGGACGCGGACGCGACCTCGGTCACCGCAACGCCGGATGTTGTCAGTGGTGTTTTGGATTCTGGCTGCTGTTCCTGTCCGCGCGGCGAACTCACCCACACTGTGCGCGCAGCTACCGGTGCTTTCACGATCGCAGGAACGCCTGTTGCGACTGCAGAAACCGCTTGATCTTTGACCCTCTTCACAGCCGGCTTGGCCACCGGAACTGGCTTGGCTGCACCCGTTGCCCAAGGCAAAACTTCATTGCCCGTTGCCTGTTTCAAGTCTGCATCCTTGCACTGCTCGGAGCGAAATGCATCGGCGACCCATTCAATCGACGAGCCGTACCTGGGATCAACAGCCCAGCGGCGCGCCAGATCTGAAAAGCGCACAGGGCGACCTAGCTTTTGCGATTCGAGAATGATGTCGTCTTGCTTGAGCTGCGTGCGTGGCGCGGTGGGCGCGGCCATGCGTTCGCCCGAATAGGCTACGAGGTGCTGGATCTGACCGAGCACGCCGGTCTTCACATCGGGAAATTTATCGCCCGGTACGCCGCCGCCCGTAGTGCCGATGCCAGCAAAGTTGTTCTGCCGGGGATTGACGTCGCCCCATTGGCCTTCGGGCCTTCGGTAGGTAAGAAAGTTCGTCTCAATCGCCATCTGGAAGAAAGCGTAGTCCCAGCGGACGCGCCAAGCTTCGCCCGACTGCTTATAAAAGCTGGCAATGTCTTTAAAGCGCGGATCAAGGTTGCGATTGCGGACCTTCAAAAACGCCATAAGCCGATCTGGAGTCACGCAGGCCGGCACCTGATTTGCCGCCGTAATCCGGATTTCCGGCGCACTACCGGCAAGCGCTGCGCCGTGGCCGGTAATGCTGACCAGCATGAAGCAGCCAAATGCAACGCTGCCACGCACCGCTTTGAGACCCGAGAGCTTGCCGCCCGCCATACGCTTAAATCCTCTCGGTCCGGAACGGCCGCTTCGCAAGACCATTCGAACTTCAACAAACGAATATCATCAGCCCTCGGGGCAGAGTTCGAACGCTTTGTCCATTGCCTGATCTTGGTTCTTGAACTCGCTGCCGACCGTTTCGCCGCCCTTTGCATAGGCCGCGATATAGGCATCGGCCTCACGCTTCTCCGCGCCGTCGTTGACGTGCAAGACGGTGTAATTCACGATTTTGTCGACCGTCGCTTTCACGATGACAGCGCTGTCGCCGCCATAGCTCGCGGTGAAGACTTTGCATTTGGCGGCCTTGCCAGCGTTAGCATCGGCATCCGATTTGACTTCGGGCTTGGTGCCGGGCTTGCCCATCGACGAGAGTGCCGCCACTTCGACGTTTGCTTCGCCGGTTTTGGCAGCAGCAGCTGGTTTTACGTCAGCGGCGACTTCGGCAACTGCGGCCGGCGCAACAGCCGGGGCGCCGTTGAGAATTTTAAACTCAGGAGATTTGACCTCAGATGCGGCCGCAGTGCCTTCAACCGCAGGGGCGCTCGGCAATGTGGAAACCGTGACCGCTCCCAGGGCCGACTTGCCGCTGCCGGCAGCGCGGGCATGTTCGTTCGCGCGCTTAGCGAGTTCATCGCCAATCGTCATAGACGGAACAGTCGCTGAACCCGACACGGCCGAGCTCACGGCCGTCACCGAAGTGAACGGTTCGCTGGGGGGTGCCGCGACATCTGCCGGCTTGTCCGCAACTTTGACGGCGGCCGGGTCCGTTTTGGCGCCCCGCGCTTCAGCGACGCGTTCGGGATAGGGATCGGCGTCTTTGCACAAGCCGTTCATGAAGCGATCCGCGACCGCCTGGATGTCCGACGCATAGCCGCGTGTGTTAGGGGCCCATTGCTTGGCCACTTGGGCGAAGGTCATTGGACCTTTGATGGTCTTCTGCCACTTGGTCAGCACTTCCCATTCTTGAATATTCTTGGTGCGCTCGGCGACCGGATTTTCAATCTTCTGGCCCGAATACATCGCCAGATGTTCGAGATGCGCGCGCGCGCCGCTCGATACATCCTTGAACTTTTCGCCCTTGACGCCGCCGCCTGTGGTGCCAAGACCAGCAAAGTTGTTCTGCTCGGGTTTTACGTCGCCGGTGAAGGAAAGGAAGCCGGTTTCAACCAGCATCTGGAAGAACCCGTAATCCCACCGCAGCCCCAGCTGTTCGCCGTGGCGCATATATTCCGTGGCAACCGGTTCGAATTTTTCTTCGTAGTTCGGGTTGCGCGCTCTGATGAAGGCCATCAATCGGCCGGGAGTGGCGCATTGCGCGACGCTGTTTGCGTCTGAGACTTTAACCGGTGGGAGGTCTGACCCAGCCGCGGCAGGGCTCACAAAACTCAAGACAAAAAGCGTAAATACGGCGCCGGAGCGCAGTCCAGTCGATGGTCTCATGGCATTACCTCAGAACGCGGCGCGCTGACGCGCCCAACAAACCACCAATGGTATCTATGGGCTTAACGTTAACGGCAGGTTTACGAGACGAATTCAAAACGCTGAAACCGTGTCGTCGCGCATGTTTGCGGCGTCAGTGCGGTTAGGGCCCGGAAAAATTGTGGCAATTTCGATTGCCCGGCCTGGTGTTAAGGCCGGTCGTGCACGCTAACGCACAATAGCGCCAGCGGGCGGTCTGTTGAGCGCCCCCCCAGCGTCGCCGGTCCAGGTCAAGTGCTGACCACCATCGAGTGCGATCATCTGGCCGGTCATCGCGGGCGCACCAAGAATAAAGCGAACCGTATTTGCGATGTCTTCTGGCGATGGCCCGCGGCCTAGAAGCGTCGAATGAACTTCACCGGCAAAATCGGCGTCGGTCTGGTGAATGCTTTTTAAAACCGGCCCCGGCCCGACGGCATTGACGCGAACGCGCGGAGCTAAGGCCTGGGCGAGCGTGCGGGTCGCCGTCCACAGGCCGGCTTTTGAAATAGTGTAGGAGAAAAAATCCGGCGTCAGCTTCCAGACGCGCTGGTCGATGATGTTGATGACGTTGCCCGTCGCGTTTTCTGGCAAATGCAGGGCCAGCGCCTGGGCCAAAAACACGGGTGCTTTCAGATTGATGTCGAGATGCGTGTCCCAGGTTGCAAACGACGCCGTTGTGACGGTATCGAGCAGAAACTCCGACGCATTGTTGATGAGGCAATCGGGCGTTCCCAACGCGTCGCGGCAGCTCGGCACAAGATTTTTGAGATCATCGCCATTGGCGAGATCGGCATGCAGAATTGCGGCGCGCCGTCCCATCGCTTCGATTTCAGCCACCAGCGACTGCGCCTCGGCGCGCGAGTTCCGGTAATGGATGCCAACGGACCAGCCGTGACTAGCCAGATCGAGCGCAATCGTGCGGCCGATGCGGCGCGCGGCCCCCGTTATCAGTGCAATTCCAGTTTCTGCCATTTCAGCGCGCACTTTTCCGGACTTTAGACAAACGACTTGAAGCTAGTGAACGTACAGCAATATCGCGCCGCAGCATTTCGTCGATCCCAGCATAAGCGCTTGCCCTATTTTTGTCATTGACGCGTCACAACAAGGAATTAGAAGACCGGTTGTCAAGGTCTCGTGATCGCACGGCGGCGCCTCTTGTTCAGATTTGCGCCATCGGCGGATCAACGAGTGAATGTCGGGCGTGCCCTCACGGTCAGACATTTAACTCAGCTAGAGGCTGGCCTCGTTGTTCGGCTTGGAGCGCACCCCGCTACCTCCAGGCGTTCACAAGGTCAGCCTTGTTTGTTTCGAGCCGGGCCGCCGCGCAACTTGTAATTTGTCCCCAGGTGTGGCGCTGCCCGCCTTGATCGGCCACCCCGTATCACCTTATGGCTAGTGGGACATGTTCCCGGACAGCTGAATGATCCTGACAATTGGGCTTTTGATAGCGGTGACGATTGCCGCGGTGATCTGGGGACTGGCGCCCCATATGGCCGAGGGCCAGGTGCTGTTTGGGCAAACGCCCGATCGCCCGGCCGGCTTTGGTTACAAAATGGCTTGGCTGGCGGTCCGCTCGCGCGATCCGCGCGCGGTCGCTGAATCCTTGGGCCTGTCCGACGCCACGCCATGCAACTGGAACTCGGGTATCGGCACCGTCTATGATCGCAAGCTCGGCGAAACCCACGTTTTTGTCACTCCGCCGGTCAACGGCTGGGTCTTCGTAGTCGGACTACCACTACCCCATCCCGCCGGACCGGCTTTTGCCGACAAATGCACACCGCTGCTGGTGGGGCTCGGCGGCCGCTTTGTCGAAGTGCAGTATTTCTTCAGCTACCCGCCGGTCGACATGTTCGCCTGGGCCCGCATGATCGAGGGCCGCCTGGTGCGCGCCTTCGCAACTGGCGATGAGGGCGTGATCTGGAACAAGGGCAAGACCACGCGCGAGGAACGCGACCTCGGCCTCAAAATGTTCGAACTGCGCGGCGTGAAAGGCCGGCGCGGCGATGCCGGTGGCGAAATCATCCTGCATCCGACCGAAGACCACGTCATGCGTTTGGCGCACCGGTGGAGCCTCGATCCGACCGTTCTGGACGCCGCTAAAATCGAGCCGGCCCTGGGCCTGATCGCGAGCGCTCCGATGGCTTGGCGCGTGGAACACATGCGGCGCTCGGCATGATTTCCACGACTCCGCGCCGATGAGGATTGTCGGCGGCCAATTTCGCGGCCGTGCCATCATCAGTTCCGAACTGGCCGGGCTACGGCCGACATCGGACCGCGTGCGCGAAAGCATTCTTAATATTCTGGCCCACAGCATCGACAATTTCGAGCTCGACGGCGCGCGCGTGATCGATCTCTTTGCCGGCACGGGCGCGCTTGGCCTCGAAGCGCTGTCGCGCGGCGCCGCATACTGTCTCTTCGTCGAAGACGGCCCCGATTCGCGTGGCCTCATCCGCTCCAACGTCGAAGCCTTTGGTCTGACAGGCGTCACACGAATCTTCCGGCGCGACGCGACCGATCTGGGTTTAGCCGGCACCATGGCACCCTTTACATTGGCTTTCCTCGATCCGCCTTACGCCCGGGGTCTTGTGGAGAAATCTCTCAACTCGCTGAGCGCGGGCGGCTGGCTCGTCGAAAATGCGCTCGTTGTGGTCGAAGAGCGCGCCAACGTCGAGATCGCGTGGCCACCGAACTTTAGCCCCTTTGATCACCGCACCTATGGCGACACGCAGATTAATCTCGCCCGTTTTACTCCCCAGCCTTGATCGCCGCCCGCGCGTGATGCACACAGGCGCCATGACACAAGACAACAAAGTTGCAATGATCACGGGTGCCGGGTCGGGCATCGGCCGCGCCGTTGCCTCACATTTGAGGGCCCACGGCTACAACGTCGTGCTGGCAGGCCGCCGGGAAGCCGAACTCGACAAAACAGCGGCCATCAAATCCGACGCAGGCGGCGCGAGGGAACAGGGCCAAGCGATTACGGTGGTCACCGACGTCACCGATCCCGCGTCGGTTTCAGACCTGTTTGCGCAAGCCCAATACTGCTTCGGCCGGCTCGATGTTTTGTTCAACAACGCCGGTACGGCCGCGCCTGCAATCCCGCTCGATGAACTGACCTTCGCGCAATGGAAAGCGGTCGTCGACGTAAATTTGAATGGGGCGTTTTTATGCGCTTCAGCGGCGATGCGTGCCATGAAAAAGCAGAACCCGCGCGGCGGGCGCATCATCAACAACGGCTCTATTTCAGCAACCGCACCACGGCCGTTATCGGCACCCTACACCGCGACCAAGCACGCCCTGACGGGCTTGACGAAATCCATCTCGCTGGACGGCCGCGCCGACGACATCGCCTGTTCTCAAATCGACATTGGTAACGCAGCAACTGAACTGACTGAGCGAATGGCTGCGGGCATCACCCAAGCAAACGGCACGCTCATGGTCGAGCCACGCATCGACGTTCAGCATGTGGCCGACGCCGTTCTATACATCGCCAACCTGCCACTGCCGGTCAACGTGCAGTTCATGACCCTGATGGCAACGAAGATGCCCTTGATCGGCCGCGGCTGACCGGCCCATGAGCTGAAATCGTCACCTGACAATGATGGAGGACGTGATCCCGGATAACCGTCCACCTTGCGGCGGGCCGGTTGCCGGGAACGCAGAATTTTGGATTTTGGCCATATGGCTCATGTCAGCAACCCGTCGCTTGCCGTCTATGACTGACTGTCGCCGTTCCAGAATTGTTGCCAGAGAGAGTTCGGCCCCAACGTTTGGGCGAACGCCCGGTGCGCCACCTCATCGGCTGGCGTCACACGTGACGGCAACGGATTTAACCGAAGCAGTGCACGAAGTTTCCCGCGGCTCTGAGACACGGCAGCCTGACCGAGCCTGTCTAAAACGAGCATCGCCTGTCGTTCACCCAGCAGCTCGACGTACACCTTTGCCAACAATTCGCTATCGACGAGCGCGCCGTGTTTGGTGCGCTTTGAATTGTCGATCGCGTAGCGCTTACACAAGGCATCGAGGTTGTTGGGCCCGGCTGGATGCTTGCGCCGCGCCAACAGCAGCGTGTCGACGACGCGGTCCATGTTGATCTTGGGTTTCCTGACGCGCAGCAATTCTGCGTTCAAGAACCCGATATCGAAACTGGCGTTGTGAATGACGAGCGCGTCCTGCCCGATGAAGTTCAAAAACTCATCAGCAACGGCTGCAAACAAAGGCTTGCCCGTCAAGAAATCGGTGCTGATGCCGTGCACTGCCTGGGCTTCAGCGGGAACGTCACGCTCGGGATTGATGTAGTAATGAAACTCGACGCCGGTCGGCATCCGGTTGACGATTTCGATGCAGCCGATTTCGATCAGCCGGTCACCCCGGTTGCAGTCGAGGCCGGTGGTTTCGGTATCGAGCACGATTTCGCGCGTCATGTGTTCAGGTCCAGAAGCGATCATAGGCCCGGGCGGGCCAGCACTTGAGCTTTACAATGATTGCATCGGTCTGGTCCAAGGTGTGCGCCATCGATCCGTTCGTATCCACAACGAAATCGGCACGCTTGCGTTTTTCAGCATCTGGCATTTGCCGTGCCAGAAGAGTGTCTAAGCGCGCAGCGGTCATTCCGGGTCGCGCCAGGACACGGTGGCGCTGCACGTCGCTTGACGCACTGACGACAATGACCGCATCGACCCTGTTCTCGCCGCCGCCCTCATACAAGAGAGGGACTTCCAGAACAGCGAGGTCGTCGCCGTTGCGGGCGGCCGTTTGTAAAAAGCCGCGTTCGGCTTGCCAAACAAGCGGATGCACGATCGCTTCCAGTTTTGCAAAAAGCAACGCGTCCTGTCCGAGTACCCGCGCCAACGCGGCGCGGTCTACAGAGCCCGCGACAACAGTTCCCGGGAAAGCGGCCTCGATGGCGGGAGCGGCGGCACCGGCATAAAGCCGGTGAACCTCGGCATCGGCACTGAAAACGGCAGTACCATGCTCGAGAAAGCGCGCGGCGACAGTAGATTTGCCCATGCCGATCGAACCCGTCAGGCCAACGACCAGCATCAGCGTGCCTCGATCTCACGCGCGACCAGATCGTAAAGCGCGCCGCTGACAACGGGCGTGATGCCAAACCACTTTTCGAAACCGGGAACGGCTTGATGCAGGAGCATGCCGAGACCATCGAGAGTCCGTAATCCACGCGCACGGGCCCGCGCCAGTAGCGCAGTTTCGAGCGGTACATAGACGATATCAGATACGATACAGCCAGGCGTGAGGCGTTCGACATCGAGACCCGTGTCACCTTCACCTTTGAGACCGAGCGTCGTCGTGTTTATGACCAAGCTAGATGTGGCGGCACCTTGCGCACGCTCAGTCCAATCGAATACGTTTACACGTGGCCCCAACAGCCGCGCGAGTTCATAGCTGCGCACTTGCGACCGATTGAAAAGCCGCACTTCGCTCACGCCCGCCTTGAGCAATCCATAAATGATCGCGCGCGCCGCGCCGCCGGCTCCGAGCACACTGACTGGTACACCCGGCTCCTGCCAGTCGGGGAATTTTTCGGTCAAGTAGGTCATGTAACCGTAAGTGTCCGTATTGGCCGCGATCAGTTTATTGCCTTCGAGCCAAAGCGTGTTGGCGGCGCCGACGGCGTTGGCGGATGCGTGGCGGACATCGGCCAGCTGATAGGCAGCTTCCTTATGCGGTACGGTGACATTGCAGCCCGCGTAGCCTTCGCGCGCCATCGTTGCCAAAAACGATTGCAGGTCCGCGGGGCTGACCGGCACTTTAGTGTATGCTCCGTCGATGCCATAGGTCTGCAACCAATGACCGTGAATTATCGGCGAACGTGAATGCTCGATTGGCCAGCCGATGACACAAGCCATTTTCATGTAAAGCGGGCCCATCGTTCCCTGATTGTCATGACGTCAGAATGCCCCGTCCGCGCAGTTCAGCCAACAACGGCAACAAAGGCAATCCCAGAATGGTGGCATGGTTGCCGTCAACGCTCTTGAACAGGTTGATGCCGATGCCTTCGATCTCATATGCGCCAACCGAACGGGTCAGCGCATCCCCCGCGCGCGCAACATAATGATCAAGGAAGTCTTGCGAAAAGTCACGCATGGTCAAAGCGGCTTTATCGATGGCACTCCAGTCCGCGCGGCCGTCTGATGCCAGTGCGGCCGCCGAATAGAGCACATGGCTCTCGCCCCTAAGACGCGAAAGCGTGCGTCGCGCGGCGTCGCGGTCGGATGCTTTGAAAAAGATATGATGGCCTAAAGCCAACACCTGATCGCCGCCAATGACCAGTGCCTCAGGGTAACGTAAACTGACTTCAACCGCCTTGGCACGCGCCAGAAGAGCGGCGATCGACGCGGGCGACGTGGCTTCGTCGTCAGCGATGGTCGCGTGATAAATTTCAGCTTCATCGACGTCGGCCGGCACGACATCGAAGTCAACGCCGGCGGCACGCAGCAAAGACGCTCTCGCCTCGCTGCCGGACGCCAGGATCAGGCGGGGCTTCGATGTCTGCCCGCTATCCATGACGGGATCCCTCGAGACCCTTGTTGTCGGGAGTTTTGTCCTCCTGGCCCGCAGGCAGAGCTGCCCGTGTCGCGCCGGCTTCCGCCGCCTTTTTGTCCTGCATCATTTTGATGATGGTTGCCGCCGTTTCCTCGATCGAGCGCCGCGTCACGTCGATCAGGGGCCAACCGTACTGCGCGCAGATGCGCCGCGAATAGGCGATCTCGGCGGCGATCCGGCTGCGGTCGACGTAATCGTCGAGGTTGCGATCACCCAGTAGAATGGCGCGGTTGCGGCGAATCTCCGAAATCCGGTCCGGGCTGGCGATGAGACAAACCACAAACGCCTTGTGCGGCAACGTCAACGCCTCGGGGAAAGGCAGCGATGGCACGAGCGGGAGGTTGGCGGTCTTATAACCTCGCTGAGCGAGATAAATTCCCGTTGGGGTTTTCGACGTCCGTGAAATGCCGAGCAGAATGATATCGGCCGAATCGAGATTATCAGGCAGCCGCCCGTCGTCGTGCGCCATGGTGAAGTTGAGCGCGTCGATGCGCCGGAAATAGTCGGCATCAAGAACATGTTGACCGGCAACAGTGGGCGTCTGCGGCGCACCGAGGTAAGATTCGAACACTTGCATGACCGGCTGAAGTACGGCGAGCGAAGGCACCGCCAGCTGCTTGCAATGTTCCTCGACCATGCTCGTCAGCTCTCTATTGACCAGGGTATAGAGCACGATGCCGGGCGCCTGCTCGATCTCCTGCAGTACGCGCTTCAACTGACGCGACGTCCGCACCAACGGATGTATGTGCTCTATGGCTCGCAATTTGGCGTATTGAACCGTGGCTGCTTTGGCGATCGTGGTCAGCGTTTCGCCGGTCGAATCCGAGATTAAATGGAGGTGAAAGAAGCTTGCTTGGTTGTGGGGCATCTGTGGATGAACTCTATAGTTATCCCCGGCGTCCGGCCGGGTTGTAGCTGCGGCCGGCCCAGTCCGCACGTCATCCACCGTGATACCCACATTTCAACCCGCAGGGACAAAAAATGAAGTCGCCGGCGCAAAAGCAGCCGTGTAACAGCTAGACAGATCTACAAGGCGGTTATCGACAGGACATCCCCAACGCGCGTGTCTGCAACCCAAACACTAAGCACTTGGCAGACTTCAGTTAGAGAGCCTCTAGTAGCTTGACGCCCACGCAGCCACCCGGTCTAGTCGCAAGTGTTGAAACCTGCTGCTAACCTGGGGATCATGTGGGGACAATGGCTAATTACCAGCATCCACAGGCCTAATAACAATAAGAATAACCTAAGAAATATCTCTCTATAGTTTAAGAAGGCACGAGACCCGCATGACTGCCAACGCCGACCGGGCATCCGCGAAGACTGGCTCTCCGTTTCGATTTATGGCCCCATTCGAGGGGCGAGCGTTGTCGCCGCCACCGGTTTGGCTGATGCGTCAAGCGGGCCGGTATTTACCCGAGTACCGGGCGACACGCGCTCAGGCCGGCAGTTTTCTCGATCTGTGCTACAACCCGGCGCTCGCTGCCGAGGTGACGCTGCAGCCCATCCGGCGCTACGCCTTTGACGCCGCGATTTTGTTTGCCGATATCCTGATCGTGCCCGATGCCTTGGGCCAGACGGTCAGCTTCGTCGAAGGCGAGGGACCGCGTCTCGATCCCATCCGCGCCGTCGGCGGGCTGTCGCGGCTGAACCCTGCGGCGACCGGCAAGACCTACGAGCGGATCTGCGAAACGGTGCAGCGCTTGCGCCAGGATCTCCCTAAAGACACCGCACTCATTGGTTTTTGCGGAGCCCCCTGGACGGTTGCGACCTACATGGTAGGCGGCCAAGGTTCGAGCGATCAGGCACATACCCGCGCCTGGGCCTATCGCGATCCCGAGGGCTTTGGCCAGCTGATCGATATTCTGGTTGAGACGTCTGTCGAGTATCTGTCAGGCCAGGTGAAAGCGGGCGCTAACGTATTGCAAATATTCGATAGTTGGGCTGGGAGTTTGCCCGACACTGAGTTTGCCCGTTGGGTCGCGGCACCCACGAAGCGCATGGCCGCGACGTTGAAGCGTCTACATCCCGACATCCCGATTTTAGGGTTTCCGCGCGGTGCCGGGGCGTTATCCGCTGGCTTTTTGGCTGAGACGGGCGTCGACGGGATCAGCTGCGATACCTCCCATCCGGTCAGCGAAATGCGCGCGCTTCAGGCGAGCGGCCGCGTCGTACAAGGCAATCTCGATCCGTTGTTGCTGGTGGCAGGCGGCCCAGCACTCGATGCCCGCGTGCGTGAGCTCGTGGCGGCACTGGGGGATAAACCGTTTATTTTTAATTTGGGCCATGGAATCGTGCCAGAAACTCCGCCGGAGCATGTCGCCCGGCTGGTCGACGTCCTGCGCAATTCATCTGGCCACAAGGACCCTGCCATATGCTGTGGTTGAAAGCGTTTCACATCATGGCCGTCATCGCGTGGATGGCGGGATTGCTTTATTTGCCGCGGCTTTACGTTTATCACGCCGACGCAAAGGCTGGCTCTGAGCTTTCCGAGACGTTGAAAATCATGGAGCAGCGCCTGCTGCGCATCATCATGAACCCGGCGATGATTGCGGTTTGGATTACTGGTCCGATGCTTGGGTACATGCAAGGCGTCTACACCCAAGGCTGGTTTCTGGCCAAGGTTGTATTGGTGATCGTGATGTCCGGATTTCACGGCACGTTGTCGAAGTGGCGCAAGGAGTTTGCAGCGGACGCTAACACCCGGCCAGCCAAGGTCTATCGAATGGCCAACGAGTTTCCCACAATCTTGATGGCGCTCATTGTTTTGCTGGTGGTTATCAAGCCGTTTTGAACGGCCGTCTGCACGCCCGTAACCAAATTAAATTGGCGAAAGGCGGAATTTGCATCTTCCGCAGGCCACCGACCTCTGCTATTTGTTTGATCGTTCTCAAGAAATCTCAAGGCCTCTCCGGCCATCGAGACTGCCGCCAACCGTCGCCGGTCTGGCAGGCACGTGCGCAACAGCCGCTGTTGCGCTCCCTGCCCTCAAAATATTTCGGTCCAACACACTTTTGAACTTCCCGCCCCTCTGTTGAGACCGTCCTGGAGCTTTCCATGACTGAAATGAAATTAGAAGATCTGAAACTCAAAAATCCGACAGAGATGCTGAGCTTTGCCGAGGAGCTGGGCGTGGAGAACGCCAGTACCTTGCGCAAGCAGGAATTGATGTTCGCGACTTTGAAGCTGCTCGCTTCCAAGGAAATTGACATCACAGGCATCGGTGTCGTCGAAACTTTGCCGGACGGCTTCGGCTTCTTGCGCTCGCCCGACGCCAACTATCTGCCTGGCCCAGACGATATTTATATTTCTCCCTCGCAGATTCGCCGTTTCGCGTTGCGAACTGGCGATACCGTCGAAGGACAGATCAGAAGCCCGAAAGATGGCGAGCGCTACTTCGCGCTGATCAAAGTCAACAAGGTTAATTTCGAAGATCCCGACCAGATCAAACACAAGGTCCACTTCGACAATCTGACGCCGCTGTATCCAACCAAGTGGCTGAAGATGGAGATCGAAGATCCGACGATCAAAGACTTCTCAGCGCGCGTCATCGACATCGTCTCGCCGCTCGGCAAGGGCCAGCGCGGATTGATCGTGGCGCCGCCGCGGACCGGTAAAACCGTGCTGTTGCAGAACATCGCCCACGCCATTTCCGCCAATCATCCCGAATGTTACTTGATCGTACTGTTGATCGACGAGCGGCCTGAAGAAGTCACCGACATGCAGCGGTCGGTGGATGGCGAAGTGATCGCCTCGACCTTCGACGAGCCCGCTCAGCGACACGTTCAGGTGGCCGAGATGGTGATCGAAAAGGCCAAGCGCCTCGTCGAGCACAAGAAGGACGTCCTGATCCTGCTCGACTCGGTGACGCGCCTCGCGCGCGCCTACAACACCGTGATCCCGGCATCGGGAAAAGTGCTGTCAGGCGGCCTCGACAGCAACGCCCTGCAGAAGCCGAAGCGCTTCTTCGGCGCCGCCCGCAACATCGAAGAAGGCGGCTCCCTCACCATCGTCGCCACCGCGCTGGTCGACACCGGATCGCGCATGGATGATGTGATTTTCGAAGAGTTCAAGGGCACCGGCA
>JANNUW010000646.1:0-6292 GCA_031414095.1 Hyphomicrobium sp.
CCCACGCGATCTTTGCCGATGATGAGCAAGTTGCCGCCACCGACCGCGTCTGTCGTCAGGCCGGCCTTGTCTTCGATAATGAATTCGCCGTCCATCACCGGCACGCGCCAATAGCGCTTTTTGCCGAGCTTCTTAGCCGTCTGCCAGCCATCGCCGAAAAAGCGCGGGCCGGCCGACAGGGGAAGTTTCTTCGCGCTTTCGAGGCCATTGAAGCAGGCCGAGCCGGGGCTCGTCAGCACGCACTGGCCGACCCGGTTCTTGAGCTGCGGCCCTAAGCTGTCGGGCGAGAAGCCGAACATCAAGACGCGCACGCCGGGACGTCCGTCGGGCGTTTCCGACGGTGACAGTTCGCAATCGATGCCGCATTCGGCGCCGCAGCCGATGACGGACGTCCCGAACCCGGTCATGACCGTGGCGCAGATCATCGCCCACTTCGCGCTATCTGCCGTGATGATGACGCTGGTGCCGCTCATGCCGAAGGCTTCGGCGAAGGTGTCGTCGATGGCGATGCCGTTGATGGTCGCCGCCGTCTTGGTCGAGGAAGCCGCACTCATGCCACGCGAGCCTTTGTCGGTTGCACGATTACGCAGCCGCATTCGCCGCCGGTGTGACCGCAGTTGCTGGCCACGATCTCGTCGTCGCTGATGCGGAAGTTATCGAGTTTCATTGTATGATAGCGGTCGAAGTAATCGCGCAGAGACCTCTCGATGCCCTTGTCGTACTGCGGGCGCGCGACGTGGGTGGCGCCGGCAACAATCTTCACGACCTTGCCGTTGCGTACGATCAGGTTGCCGTTCTTGAACACGAACAGCGGTGTCTGGAACATGGCCTCGCGGTCGGCGAGATCTTCGTAAACCGTGATGTCGGCCGAGGCGCCCGGCCCTAAATGCCCGCGATCCATAAGGCCGAGCGAACGCGCTGGGCCGGCGCGCGTCATGATGGCGACGTCGTAGAGCGAATATTCGCGGTCGATGGTCGACAGGATCGAGGCCATCTGCGCGTCGGGATGGATCTTGCTCATCATGTCGCGGCGGAAGCTCTTGTCCATGAGCAGCCGGATCAAATGCGGATAGTAATAGAATGGCGCGCCGTTGGGGTGATCGGTCGTCAGGAAGATGCGCCACGGATCGTCGACCAGCAGGAACAGTTCCAAGCCGATCGCCCACTGCAACGCGTTGACGAAGCTCTTGTCGCGATACTTCATCGGCACCACGCCGCAACCGTTATCGCACTCGATGTCCATCACCACCCACTTCTTGGGGTTGGCGGAAGCCGTGTTGCCGTACTGGCGCATGCTGTCGCCGGACGCCGTGCAGGTCTGGCCGAACAGCACCTGGCCGACGTCGATCGACACGTTCTTATGCTGGTTCAAAAGCTCGGCGATGCGCGCGGCGCCCGACGAGAACTTCATGTCGCCTTCGGTTCCGTAGCTGTGGAACTGCACGTGCGTCAGATGGATAGGCAAGCCTTCGGCGGCCTTGATGGTCGCGAGCGTCGTCTCGTCGTTGCCGGGTACGCCGAGGTTACAGCCGTGAATATGCAGCGGGTGGGTGACGCCGAGTTCCTTGAGGCTGCGTGCCAGCGTCACGATGATGTCGCGCGGCGTTACCTGATAGTGGCTGTGCTTCTCGTCGAGGTCGAGCTTGCGCTGGTTGAACTTGAACGCGCTGATGCCGCCAGGGTTCACCACCTTGACGGCCAGCGCCTGGGCAGCGTGGATGGTCCAGCCGATATAATCCTTGATGAAGCTCAGATCTTTTTTCTCGGCGAGCGCGCGCAGGAAAAAATCGTCGTTGCCGAGCATCACGAACGCGCCCTTGTCGATCATGGGCGTGTCGCCCATTTCGAGGTGCGCCTGGCGGGCGTTAGCCGGCAGCATGGCCGGCTCGAAGGCGGCGGTGTAGCCCATTTCCGCGTAGCGATAGCCGGTGACCATGGTCGAGGGTACGGCATGGCCGCAGCCCGAGCGTTCGAGGTCGCCGCGCGCTACTTCGTGGCCCATGTGATCTTCGGGCATGAGCATGCGGGCGATCGTGACCTTGCCGCCGCCGATATGCGAATGCGGATCGATGGCACCCGCCATGACGACGCGGCCCTTGAGGTTGAACTCCTCGTCGATTCGCGTGCCTTCAGGTGGGGCGGCGACGATTTTGCCGTCGCGGGCATAGATATCGCGAACCTCGCCATTGACCCCGTGCATGGGGTCGTAAACGGTTCCGCCGGTGAATTTAATGAGCATGCTTGAGAGTTCCGCGACGGTTAAAGAGCAAGCTCGATGGCAGCCAGAAGGTCGGCGACCTTCGGCAGGTTCGAGCGTTTCAAATCTCTGAGCGGCAGCGTGACGACGTTGTCGCAACGCACGATGCGGCCAGCGTGATCGGCGCCCGGTGTGCCGACCGGGATGAACACAGCGGGTGTGCCCTTCAGCTTCACGCCCGGCGTGCCCAGCACAATCGTTGGAATGGTGGTGGCGGGCGGTCCCAGATCAGGCGTGAACGACGAGATCCACAACAGCGCGTCGCCATCGCCCGTCGCCAGCATTTTGGGGATCACATAACGCAGCGGATCGTAGTCGGGCTTGCCGCTGGCAAACGAGACGCGCAGCGGATAGCCACTCTGCCACGAGCACACGGCGCCGGCCGACACCGCGCCCTCGTTGCCGCCGAGCGATAGACAGGCAAAGCGGCTCGTGACGTTGATTTCTTTGACGAGTTCGGAAACGAGCCCGACCGTCAATTCAGCATTGGGGAAGGCGAGGCTCGGCGGCGCCCACACCATGACGCCGTAGGCAGCTTTGCGGCAGCGATTGGCAAGGTCTGTGATGGCGGTTGCCTTAACGCCGGCGATTTCGGCACCTTCCAGCGGTGCGCCCTTCAGTTCGGCTTTGAGAGCCGATAAGACCTCGTTCACCTGTGGGAGTTCGCAGGGCAGCGTGATGATTTCGGCGATGCCCGATCCGGTGACTCCCGATGTGTCGAGCCCCTTCCCCAGAAAGACGACGGTGCGCTTGGCCGGCGTTTCGCTCAGCATCGACACCGTGGGGTTGACGATGCGTTCGAAAAAGCGGGGATGCAGCGCGTGCAAGTCGCTGCCGACGACGACGAACAGGTCGGCGCGGTTGCGCGCCTCGGTCAGCGTTGTCATGAACCAGCCCTGCGATTGCAGGACCCTGAAATTGCGATATTGGCCTTCGCTGAGCGCATGATCGACGACACCGCCCGACTTGTCGGCAAGTGCCATGACGGCGCGCAGACCATCGACGTCTGTGCCAAGGCCGCCATAAAGCGGCAGCTTGGCCGCTTTGATAATCTCCACGCACGCGCGCAAGGCTTCGGGCAACGCGGCTGGCTTGCCCGCGATCATGGGCTCGGACCCGCTGACGTCGCGCTCAAAACCGGCGATGGCTTTGGTGCAGCCGTTTTTAGTGACCTTGAGCCCGGCGGGGCTCGACGTCACTTCAAGATCATCGCAGAGGATGCCGCAGAACGGGCAAGGCACACTGGTTTGAATGGACGGCGAAGTTTCGGACACGGTCGACATGCCAGCAAATGTGCTCCGTAGTGCGCGCCGCGGGGTGCAAGATTAAGGGATGGGCCACCGCGGACGAAAGTACGGCCGCCGAGTACGGGGACCAAAGCATGGCGGCCGCTTCGAGACAACTGCGTTGACGGGCCCGGGCCCCTGACCGTGGCCATCGCGGCGAAATCGCGCAGCATGATGCAGTGCGAAGACGGCATCGCTGATTGCGCAGACGCATTATAGATCGCCGTGACTTCGCCTATAAGCTTGCATAAAGATTGCGTGAAACTGTTTGGAGGACGCCTGCATGTCGCTGAGACGCTTTGGTTTGGCTGTGGCCCTGGTCGCCCTATTGCCGGTGTCGGCGTGGGCGCACGGGCCGACGCGTCAGAAATTAGTCGAGACGATCGAGATCAACGCCCCCATCGAAAAAGTCTGGGCTGTTATTGGGAACTTCCAGGACATGGGCTGGCATCCAGCTTTCGCCAAGACGGAAGGCACGGGCGGCAACGATGTTGGTGCAACGCGCATCTTGACGACGCAGGCTGGCGGCAAGGTCAACGAGAAGCTCGTCAAGTACGACGCTGAAAAGAAAACGCTGCAGTACGAGATTACCGACGTCGACGTGAAGGTGTTGCCGGTGACCGGTTATGAAGCCTGGTTCACTCTCAAGGGCGAAGGCGACAAGACCAATGTCGAATGGAAGTCGAAATTCTATCGTGGCTTCGTCAACAACGATCCGCCGCCGGAATTGAACGACGACGCGGCTCTCGCCGCTGTCACGGGCGTGTTCAAAACCGGTCTCGAAGCCTTGAAAAAGAAAGTCGAAGGCGGCTGATGATTAGTGCGGGGTCAGACCCTTTGCTGTCCCATGACTTGCGGGTCGCGAGGCTCAAAATTACATCCAGTGTCAAAGGTGTTTGGGGAGAGGCGGGCGTGGTTCAGCCTCTGACTTGGTCAGCCTTTCGTGAACACGGAGAGGTGTTCTGGGTTAGCCTCTCCCCTTGGGGAGAGGCGGGCGCGAAGCGCCGGTGAGGGGGTGGGCTCCGGCGACAGAACCGCCCCCTCACCCCAACCCTCTCCCCAAGGGGAGAGGGAGATTTTTGGTTCAGCCTCTGACTTGGTCAGCCTCCAAACATGACACCTATTTCGTTTGATCTTCCGCTCCGGCAGCCAAACTGGGTCACATCATTTCTAAGTTGGATGGTGCTAGCGGCGTTAATTGGTTGGGGTTGGGCCCAGGCCGCCGAGGCCCCCACGCGGGCGCCTGCCA
Organism: Hyphomicrobium sp.; assembly: GCA_031414095.1. Classification (GTDB taxonomy): domain Bacteria; phylum Pseudomonadota; class Alphaproteobacteria; order Rhizobiales; family Hyphomicrobiaceae; genus JANNFX01. Next base: position 4,793 of record JANNUW010000646.1, read on the forward strand.
TCGAGGCGCTGGTGACGAACCAGGGGTCGGACAGCTTATCGTTTGTCGATCTCGCCACTTTTAAAAGCGTGGCCGAGATCAAGATCGGTGGCAAACCGGCTGGCATTGCCATGTCGCCGGACGGCCGCCGCGCTTACCTGACCTCGCCCGAAGGCAAAACCGTAACTGTCGTCGACGCCAGTACACGGACTGTTGTGCGCCGCATCGCCGTCGAAGGCGGCCCGCTCGGCATTGCAGCCCATCCGAGCAATGGCCTTGTGTACGTCGCTGACTGGTATTCCAAGCGCCTGACGGCCCTAGACCCTGAAAGCGGTGAAGTACGCGGCGCCATCGAGGTCGGGAGTTCGCCATCGGGCATCGCGGTCATGGCCGACGGAGCCCTTATTTTGACCGCTGATCGCGACAGCGATCAGGTGTCGGTCATTGACGCCGCCACGTTCAAGGTCATCGCCACAATCCCGGTGGGCATGCGGCCGTTCGGCATTTCCCTCGATCCAGAGGGCACTCGCGCATTCACGGCCAACGTCGGTAGTGACGACGTCTCCGTAATTGATCTCAAAACGAGGTCGGTCGTGGGTCGCATTCCGGCCGGGCACCACCCCTACGCAATAGCGTTTGCGGCTGGACATGGCTTTGTCACCAACCAGTCCTCCGGCACGGTCACCGTCTTTAATGCGGCGACCCTCGCCGTCGAAAAAACGATCGAGATCGGCGACACGCCCGAAGGCATCGCCGCCGATCCATCGGGGCGGTTCGTCTACGTGGCCTGCTGGTTTGCCAATACGCTCGACCGCATCGATACGGCCACATTGACCGTCACGGGCCAAGCGCCGGTGGGCGACGGGCCCCGCGCGTTTGGCCAATTTTTGCGCTAATTCCGCGACCTTGCGACAGTTTAACTTGAAACGGCGCCTAAGCCCGGGCTTTCATGATCGGCAAGAGCGAGCCACTAGCGTTCATTGCGCCGTCCCAGATACGCGTTCACCGCGTCGCTGCAGAGTGGTTGCGAGTTTGCCAGCGGCAACGCTAAAAGGGCGGCAGAAATAAGGGCCTCGCGCTAGAGGCCCGGCCAAGGAGGACGTGTTCGATGTTTGTCAAGTTAAAGGGTGCGCTGCTCGCCAGCGTGCTTTTTGTGTCACCCGCTCTCGCGGCTGCAGCCGACACAAGCAAGTCCGCAGTGTTGATTTTCGATCCGCCACATCTGACGTTGGTCGAGAAGGGTTCCGAGGTTACCTATAAATTCGAGCGCAAAGTAGCGGACGAAAAATTGACGGTGCCTGGTTACACCGACGAAATCAGGGTCGGCGTCTTCAAGGTCACTGCCGACGGTAAACGCGATGTCTCGCTCCAGGTCTTCAGCGGCGACCGCGCCCGTGCTCCCTGGTCGGAGACCGGTATGACCGGAAATCCGCTGCTCCTCTGGTATCTCGATAACTGTGTCAATCAGTTCCGCTCCGTCGCTGGCGGCGATCGTGACTTCTTGAAGAACACGTTCAAAGT
>JANNUW010000647.1:0-5601 GCA_031414095.1 Hyphomicrobium sp.
ACCAGGTCGACCTGTCGGTCACCGCGCTCGCCGAAACACCCGAGCGGCTGAAGGTGGTCGACTTCGTTCTTTACTCCCGCACTAGCGTCTGCCTGTTCGGCCTCGATGCGAATCCGAAGATCGCCGCTGCGAAGGGAGTGGACGATCTCAACAATCCGGACGTGACGATCGCCTATTTTGTCGGCAGTGCCGAGGAGAACTGGGTCAAGGAGCGGTTTCCCAAGGCGACGTTTCGCGCCGTGACCGGCTCTGGCACAGCGCCGGTCGAGGAGATCGTGGCCAAGCGCGCCGACGCCGCGCCGATCAATCGCGTGCCGTTCCCGGCGATGCAAAAGAAGGTGAAGGGCCTCGCAGCCCTGCCGCGCGAAAACAACTGCCAGGGCAGCACCGAGAAGGCGCAGCCGGTCGGCCTCGCCATCGACAAAAACCAGGGACCATTCCTTGATTGGCTGCGTGCGGTCGCAAAACGCATGCAGGCCGAACTCGACAAGGACGAGCAGGGCATTATCGATAAGATGTAATGCGCGGGCGGCGCAGTAACCCCGATGGACATCGACTTCTCGCCGGTTCTCGAAAATTGGCGCTTCCTGGCGTCGGGTCTGATGATGACGCTGCTGCTGTCCGCAGCCGTCGTCATCGGGGCGCTCGCGTTCGGCTTTGCGGTGGGCCTGGGCCGCTTTTATGGGCCGCGCTGGCTGATGGTACCGCTCACCTTCTACGTCGATAGCATGCGGGCGATCCCGGTGCTGGTCGTACTGGTCTGGACGTTCTTCGCGTTTCCAATTCTGACCGGAACAGGCTTGCCGCCGTTCTGGGCGGCACTAGTCGCACTCACAATCCATATCGCGGCCTACGTCGCCGAGATCGTGCGGGCCGGCATCGCCTCGGTGCGAGGCGGCCAGACGAGGGCTGCCTTGGCGCTCGGCATGTCGCGGACCCAATTGGTCGCGAAGATCGTCTTGCCGCAGGCGGTGATACGCATGCTGCCGGCGTTCGGGTCGATCCTGTCGATAACGATCAAGGATACGGCGATCGCGACCGTGATCGCCGTGCCTGAACTCATGCGTCAGTCGGAGACGATCGCGGCGCAAAGCTTTCGGCCGATGGAAGTGTTCACGACGGCTATGATCGTTTATTTCCTCCTGCTGTTTCCGGTCACGCGGGGCGTCGACGCGCTCTACCGCCGCCTCGAGCATCGGGGGCGCTCATGAACCTCGACTGGACGGTTGCCTGGCAGCATCGCGCGCTCCTGTTCGATGGCGTGATCGTCACTGTGCTGCTGACGGTGCTGACGATGGCGATCGCGATTCCGGGCGGCATCGCCGTGATGCTGCTGCGGCAGTCGCGCTTTCGCTTGCTGCGGGCGGTCGGCACCGCCTATGTCGAGTTCTTCCGCAACCTGCCGTTGATCCTGCTGGTCTATTGGGCTTTCTACGTGCTGCCGATGCTAGTCGATCTGCGGGTATCGCCAATCGCGACCGGGCTCATCGCCCTGAGCCTCAATGTCTCGGCCTACAATTCCGAGACGTTCCGTGCCGGCGTCAACTCGATCCGCAAAGGGCAGCTCGACGCCGCGCTGGCACTTGGTATGAGCCGATGGCAGATGATGCGCCAGGTTGTGCTGCCGCAGGCACTGCGGCGTGTGCTCCCCATCCTCGCCTCGACCTGGGTGGCGCTGTTCAAGGACACCTCTCTCGTCTCGGTGATCGCGGTCGGGGACCTCGCGCACAGTGCGCTGCAGATCAGATCCCAAACATTTCGCGTGCTAGAAATGCTGACGGTGATGGCGGTGATTTATTGGTGTCTCGGCTACCCGCAGGCCAAGCTTGTCGACTGGATCGACCGCAAGTTTGGAGTGACTGAATGAACGAGCCGAAGCCGGTTGTCGTCTACAAGAATGTCGTCAAGCGCTTCGGCACCTTGACCGTGCTCGACGGTGTGACGGCGCACGTGGACCGCGGCGAGGTGGTTTGCCTGATCGGACCTTCCGGCTCGGGCAAGTCGACGCTGCTGCGTTGCACGAATGCGCTGGAAACGATCGATGGCGGGCAAGTCATATTCGATGGCATGCCGCTACCTCTAGCCGAGTCCGAGCGCCGCCGAGTTCGCCAGCGGATGGGCATGGTGTTCCAGAGTTTCGAGTTGTTTCCGCATATGACCGCGATCGGCAATGTCGCCTGCGGCCGACAAACGGTGCTGGGCGAGGCACGCGATGCGGCAGAAGCGCGTGCGATCAAGCTTCTGGACAAGGTGGGCTTACGCGACAAGGCGCTCAACTATCCAAGCACGCTTTCGGGTGGCCAACAGCAGCGGGTCGCCATCGCGCGCGCGCTCGCCATGGACCCTGAGGTCATGCTGTTCGACGAACCTACCTCAGCGCTCGATCCCGAGACGGTAGGCGAGGTGCTCTCGACCATGAAGCAGCTCGCCGAAGAAGGCATGACGATGATTGTCGTCACCCACGAGATGAGCTTTGCCCGCCGTGTCGGCAAGCGGGTGATCGTGTTCGACCGCGGCCGCGTCGTCGAGCAGGGCCCGCCGGCACAGATTTTCGACGTGCCGCGCGAGGCGCGCACGCGCGAGTTCTTGAGCCATCTTGGATGGTCCGGTTGAGACTTGGACGAAAGGCTGGAAGTATGGAACAGACTTGGCGCTGGTTCGGACCCGATGATCTGGTGCGGCTCGCCCACATACGGCAGGCGGGCGCGACCGGCATCGTTACGGCGCTGCATCACATTCCCTATGGCGCGGTGTGGAGCATCGATGAGATCGAGAAGCGCAAAGCGCTGATCGGTACCGATCCGAACCTGGGACTTCGCTGGAGCGTTGTCGAAAGCCTGCCCATCCACGAGCGCATCAAGCTCGGCGACGGCGATCTCACCGCCTTGTTCGACAATTACCGGCAATCGATGCGCAATCTCGCCGCCTGCGGCGTCGAAGTGATCTGCTACAATTTCATGCCGATCCTCGACTGGACCCGCACCGATCTGGCCTTTCCATTGCTCGGCGGCGGCACGGCGTTGAAATTCGACGCGGTGAAGTACTGCGCGTTCGACTGCTTCATGGTGGCGCGTGAGGAAGCCGAGGCAGATCACGCACCTGAGCTGGTCACGCGAGCCCGCCGATGGTTCGACGCGGCTTCTGAAGCCGAAAAGGCGCAGTTGCTGGCCAACGTCAACGCCGGCTTGCCCGGCGCCTACGACCGCTACGACGTCCCGAACTTGCGGGCCATGCTCGCCCGCTATCACGGCATCGACCGCGAGACCCTGCGCGCGAACTTCGCCCGCTTCCTGCGCGAAGTGATTCCGACTGCAGAGGAAGTCGGCATCCGCATGTGCGTGCACCCGGACGATCCGCCACGGCCGTTGTTCGGTCTTCCTCGCATTGTCTCCGGCGGCGATGATCTGGCATTCATTGTCGACGCCGTTCCGTCGCCCGCCAACGGCATCACCTTCTGTACCGGCTCGCTCGGCGCTGGTCCGCACAACGATGTGCCGCCCCTGGCGGAGCGCTTTGCCGGCCGAATCCATTTCGCCCATTTGCGCAACGTCTCCAAGGAGCCCGACGGCTCATTTGTGGAAGCAGAGCATCTCGCCGGCGACACTGACATGGTGGCGGTGGTGCAAACGCTGCTGCAAGAACAAAAGCGCCGGTACGATGCCGGCAGCAAAAGCTGGCGCATCCCGTTCCGGCCCGACCATGGCCATGAATTGCTCGACGATGTCGGCCGCAAGACGCATCCTGGATACCCAGCCGTTGGCCGCCTCCGTGGCCTTGCAGAGCTTCGCGGTGTCATGACCACGGTTGCGACACTACAGTCGCTACCGGTCTAGCGGCCGAGGTGCCGGCCGCTACCCCACCGCCCGCCAGGGTCCGATGCCGTACTTGTCCATGGCCTTGTCGTCGAAGTGAAATGCCAGCCCCGGCTCTGTCGATAAAATCAAATGCCCGTCTTTGATCTCCATTTCACGGTCGAACATCACCTGCGTGTTGATAATGCTGTTGTCGACGAAATATTCCTGATACGGGCAATTCGGTTGTGATGCCGTGCAATGCACATGGATGTCGTGCCAGGCATGCGGACAGACCGGAATGCCGTACGAGGCCGCGAGACCCGTGATCCGCCTCCATTCGGTAATGCCTCCGCAGACCAGAGCGTCGGTCTGCAGCACGTGGGCGGCACGCGCCTGTAGCAGTTCGCGGAACCGCCACCGGCCGGCCTCGATCTCGCCGGTCGCCACCGGGATCGGTGATTGGGCCGCGAGGCGCGCATGGCTCTCGATGTCGTCGGGACTGAACGGCTCCTCGATCCAGCCTGGCAAGTAGGGTTCGAACCGCCGAAGGAACGCGAGCGCCGTGAATAGATCAGGCCAGGCGTTGTTGGCATCGAGGAACAGATGAACGTCAGGGCCGATGCTTTCCCGCACAGCCCGTATGCGCTCGACCTCCTCGGTCGAGTCGCGAAGACCAACCTTCATCTTGACGGCCTTGAAGCCCGCAGCAGCATAGCCGCCCATCTCGTCGGCCAAGTGCTTCGTCGTCTTGCCGGGTCGATAGTAGCCGCCGCTGGCATAGCACTTCACCTTGCCTTCGGCATGACCACCGAGGAGCTGCCACAATGGCACGCCAAGTGAGCGCGCGTTGAGATCCCAGATCGCGATATCGACGGCGCTCAAGCCGCGCATGACAGATCCCGCGCGGCCGTGGAGCAGCGACTCCCGATAGAGCTTTTCCCACAGCGCTTCGACCCTCAGCGGGTTCTCGCCAATCAGCGTCGGGGCGAATAACTGCTCGATCGCCTCGAGCGTCACGGACCCGGCGCGACTGCCGGCGTAGGTGTAGCCGAGACCTTCAATGCCGTCGGCCGATCGCACCTTGACGACGACGTAATCACGAGCGGTAATCGTACGCGTCGCGAATGCAGTCTCGACCTGCAATGGGATGCGGACGAGGCGGGCATGGACGGATCGTATTTGCGATCCTCCAGTCTTTTTCATCCGTTGTGCTTCTTCGACCTTCGTTTTGCTCGGAGTCATGTGACCCTTCCTGAACTGCGCCGACAGCTGCAGCAAAGCAATCGATCTTTCTTGGTCTTGCACGAGGAACGGCCTATCAGTCATCGAGCCTGCCTGAAACTGGCTTCTTGCCGCCCAGACCCTTCACCGGCGCATGGCACATATGTATCTGGGCCACGCAGCGCGGATCCGTCTACTGCGCACAGCATTACGTGTAGGAAAAAGTTCGTGGCTATCCGCTGTGGGTCAAAATTCCCCTTGAGTTTCCCCCGGCCGCCACGGTGCGTCTACCATCAGCAGCGGAAGAGGCGAGAACGAATCAGGTACGATGTCAGCAGTACCCCTGATCGCGTCGAGTTGGCTGCGCGGGCGCCACTCACACTGTGGGCCATGAGCGGTCTTCCCAACGCGCGGTTGATACGATGGCTGGTTGCGCTCAAACGACATATTGAAGGGTTCGACCTCATCCAGGGAACGAGTCAGTCCTTCTGGCGTTCAGCGGCAATATGGTCCGCAATGTAGGCAGCATCGTTTACCGCCCCCGCAACAAGCGCCGATCCAATTGAGTAGGTTCTCCTGAGGCCAA
>JANNUW010000648.1:0-3668 GCA_031414095.1 Hyphomicrobium sp.
TGTCGGTCAGGTGCATGTCGAGTTCGATCTCGGGAAAGCGCTCGATGAACGCCGGCATGACAGGCGCGAGGATTAGGCGCGAAAATGTTGTCGGCGCCGTGATTTTCAGCGCCCCGCGGGGCTTGGTGTTGCGGCGGCTCACGAAGTCGTCGGCCTCTTCGACGAGGCTGAGAATGTCGACGATGCGCTTGAAATAGCCCTCGCCGGTTTCGGTCAGGGTGAGTTGGCGGGTCGTGCGGTGGAAAAGGCGGGCGCCAAGACGATCTTCGAGCAAGCTCACGCGCTTGGACACAACGGCGGGCGACAGTCCCATTTCGCGTCCGGCAGCCGACATGTTTCCAGTTCTGGCAACACGGGCAAAAATGTCGAAATCACTGATTGTCGTCACGGTAGGCCTCCCCATCGATTATAGGCAAAAGTGTCCAGCACTTTCGCCGTTTCATTGATTATATGGCGGAGTGTTGGAAATTTGTCGTCAGAATTTTACAGGTGAATAGATCATTTTCTAAAATGTTGATAATCAGCGGGCACGCCTCGCCCGGCGTTGGGGGGCCTCAACAAGGTTAAAACGTTCAGTGGCCGTTCTGGACGCGAATGTGGCATAGTGAGTGCCGAACGACGGAGACATAAAATGTCACTCATCCTGCTGCCCGATCCTGACCTTGGCGTCATTGAGCGCCGCACCGAAATCGTGAGCGCCCTCCAGGGGCTAGTGCGCACGGGGACAGTGATTGCCGACGAAGACGGCCGGCGCGCCTTCGAAACGGACGCCCTCACGGCCTATAAGCGGCTGCCGCTCGCCGTCGTGCTGCCAGCCAACACCGATGAGGTTTCAAAGGTCCTGGCTTATGCCTATGCCAATGGCATCAAGGTTGTCGCGCGCGGCGCTGGCACCTCGCTGTGCGGGGGTGCGCTACCGGCTGAAGACGTGATCGTCGTTGGCGTGTCCAAAATGAACAGCGTGCTGGAAATCGACTTCGATGGCCGCTTTGCGCGCGTCGAGGCCGGCATCACCAATCTCGCCATTTCGAAAGCCGTCTCCGCGCGCCAGTTCTTTTATGCGCCCGACCCCTCGAGCCAGCTTGCCTGCACGTTGGCTGGCAACCTCGCCATGAATTCGGGCGGCGCGCATTGTTTAAAATATGGCGTGACAACCAACAATGTTCTCGGCCTCAAGATGGTGCTGATGACGGGTGAAGTGGTCGACATTGGCGGCTCGCACCTTGATGCCGAAGGCTACGATTTGATGGCGATGATTGTCGGTTCCGAAGGCCAATTCGGCATCATCACCGAGGCGACGGTACGCATTCTGCCGGCGGCCGAAGGTGCAAAGCCAATGATGATCGGCTTTGAAAGTGCCGCAAAGGCCGCCATCTGCGTGGCCCGCATTATCGCGTCCGGCATCCTGCCGGTGGCGATCGAGTTCATGGACAAGCCCGCGATCGACGTCTGCGAAGCATTTGCCAAAGCCGGATATCCCCTCGACGTGGAGGCGCTGCTCATCATCGAAGTCGAGGGCTCGGAAGAAGAGATTGCCGACCGGCTCAGTTACATTGCCGGCATCGCCAACGAACTGTCGCCCAAGTCGATCATTGTGGCCGCCAACGAAGAACAGGCCGCGCGCATCTGGAAGGGCCGCAAGTCTGCATTCGGTGCCATTGGACGTCTCGCCGACTACTACTGTATGGACGGTACCATACCGTTGGCCGCGCTCGCTCATGTGCTGGAACAGATCGGTGAAATCTGCGCGCGCCAGGGGCTAAAGGTTGCCAACATCTTTCACGCCGGCGATGGCAATCTGCACCCGCTGATCATGTATGATGCCAACGTGCCGGGCGAAAACGACAAGGCGGAAATTGCCGGCGGCGAAATTCTGAAGCTCTGCGTTGCGGTCGGCGGCTGCCTGACCGGGGAGCACGGAGTTGGCATTGAAAAGCGGGATCTGATGCTGACGCAGTTTTCACAAACCGATCTCGATGTGCAGATGCGCATCAAGTCCGTCTTCGATCCGGCTTGGCTGTTGAACCCAGCCAAAGTTTTTCCACTCGACGTGCGCCCCGAACCGGTCGTGACCTCGCGGCCACGCGCCAAGCCGGCGCAACCGGTAGCGGCTTAGGGAGGCCGGCGCATTGAGCAACGTCCTGCGGCCCGCAACCGAGTGGGAACTCAAGAGCATGATCGCGTCGCTCGTTGAGCGCCAGATCTCTGTTGAGGTCATGGGTGCGGGGTCGAAGCGCGCGTGCGGGCGTCCGGTCGGCGCCATGGCGATTTTGTCGACGGCCCTGTTGCGCGGCATAACGCTCTATGAGCCGACCGAACTCGTCATGAGCGCGCGCAGCGGAACGCCCCTATCGCAAATCGAAGTCGAATTGGCTGCGCGCGGTCAGATGCTGGCCTTCGAGCCCATCGACTTGGGGGCACTGCTTGGCCAGCAACCGGGACAGCAGACGATCGGCGGCGTCTTTGGCGCCAACTTGTCGGGTTCGCGGCGCTTCGTGGCAGGTGCCGCGCGCGACCATGTACTCGGATTGCAAGCGGTCAACGGGCGTGCTGAGTCGTTCAAAGCCGGTGGCCGCGTCATGAAGAACGTGACCGGCGTCGATGTCGCGCGCGGCATTACGGGAAGCTGGGGCACTCTTGCGGTGCTCTCGGAAGTGACCTTCAAGGTCGTGCCGCTGCCCGACGACCTGTTGACGCTCGTGTTTCGCGGCCTCACCGATGAACTCGCGACCGAGCTCATTTGTATGGCCGCGGGCTCGCCTTACGAGATTTCCGGCGCCGTGCATCTGACCGAGACGCTGGCGCGCCGCGTCCAAGCGGGTGAACTTGCCGATGAAAAAAAGTCGCTGACGGCGCTGCGGATCGAGAATTTCGCCAAGTCGATCGAATACCGCAAGGGCCGGCTGCGCGAGCTGCTCGTCGCCTTTGGGCGCCCCGACGAACTCGACCTCGATGTGTCGTTGAAGTTCTGGAGCGAACTGCGCCGCTTTTCGGTGCTGCCCAATGGCCCGGCGCAGATATGGCGCATCTCGACGTCGCCGCGCAATGGCCCCAAACTGGTGGCAAGCATTCGCCGCCACGTTCCAGTTGAAGCCATGTATGATTGGTCGGGAGGGCTCATCTGGCTGGAAATGCAGGCGTCGGCCGATGCGGGCGCGGCCGATGTGCGCCGCGCGGTCGCAAGTTTCGGCGGCCACGCCACGCTGATCCGCGCCGACGACAGCGTCCGGCGCGATGTACAAGTGTTCCAGCCTTTGACGCCCGCCGTGGCCCGCCTGACACAGGGGCTGAAAGCGGCTTTCGATCCGCTCGGGATTCTAAGTCCGGGCCGCATGTATGAAAATCTGTAGGCCGTCTTAAAAAGGCTCGTACCGCCGCGATGCAAACGTCGTTCACGCCTGCCCAGCTTGCCGATCCGCGCGTCGCGGAAGTTGATCGCATCTTGCGCAAGTGCGTGCATTGCGGGCTGTGCACCGCCGTGTGCCCGACCTATGTGATGCTGGGCGATGAGCGCGACAGCCCGCGCGGGCGCATCTACCTGATCAAGGACATGTTCGAAAAAGGCGCCGGGCCAAGTCCCGAAGTGCGCCATCACGTCGACCGCTGCCTGTCCTGCCTTTCGTGCATGACGACGTGTCCCTCCGGCGTCGATTACATGCATCTCGTCG
>JANNUW010000649.1:0-3046 GCA_031414095.1 Hyphomicrobium sp.
CCTTAACGCACCCCGAACCAAACAGTGGGTTGGTATTGCACTCGAAAATACTGCACCATTACTCGGACTTCAGTTGATCACATCGATCGTGAGGAATGCCGCCGAAATCGAGCAAGCCGTTAAGGACTTCGCTTCCCAGTCGAACGGCGGCATGGTCGTAATGCCAAGCACTGTGGCCGGGGGCCGATCGGCGAGCAATCATTGATCTGGCAATGCGATACCGCTTGCCGGCTGTATACCCGTATCGCTATTTTTCAGCGGACGGCGGTTCGATGTCATACGGGTGGATGTGGTCGACATGCACCGACGCGCAGCATCCTATGTCGATCGCATCCTTCGCGGCGACAAGCCCGGCGGGCTGCCGGTGCAATTATCGACCAGATTCGAGCTGGTTTTGAACCTCAAGACCGCGAACGCGATTGGGCTCGCTTTCCCGCAATCGCTGCTCGGGTTCGCCGATGAGGTGATCGAATAAGCCGTCAATTCCGGACCAATTTTGCTGCAAGGCAACGATGCCTGCTCTGGATCAATCGCGTTGCGTGCGGGCTGTCGACGTCGCGACAGCTGTACCCCCGACGAACTGCCGGTTGAAGAACGAAACGAGGTTCGTCCTCTGGACCTCCGGTCGCGTCGCTACGTTCATGTTTGGCCGTTCGGCAGCGTCGGGCGAAGAGCGGCCGTGAGCATGTGCATCAACGGGCGCGTACGATCCCGATTTGATCGATCAGCTCATTGGTCATGAATGTCATGATTGTCGGCGTATTCTCTGGTGAGCCATTTCACCGAGCCGCGTGCGTGCGAAAGACTGGAAGCGGTCTGCTGACGGTGTCAACTTGGCGTCTCGTACCCGAAGCACTGAGACAATGTTGCGAACGTTCCATCCGTGAACGCGGACAACAGCCAGTGATCCAGCTCGTAGCTCTCCGGCGACAACATAGCGACTGATGGCAGCAATGCCATAGCCTCTTTTCAGCGCATATACGAGCGCTTCATTCGAGGGCAACTCAAGCCGCCGCCGGGGAACAATACCCACCCCTGCCAATCCTGCGTCGGACGAGATGCGCGTCGCCGAGCCCTCCTCTCGCGAAATCCAGGTGAAGTTCTCAAGACTGTCGCGCGATGGCCGCCGCGGTACGAGCCCTGATTTCCCGACAATGGCGACTTCGTATTCCAGCAGAGGTTCAGTTTCGATCTCAGGTGCCCCGACGGCCCCGGCTACGAAACCTAGCTCAGCGCGATGTGTCCGAAGGAGTTCGATTGCCTGTGCGGCCGTCCCCACCTGCAAGGTGACGCGCACGCCTGGATGGGAATGTTGGAACTCGGCGATGATCTCGGGCAACAGGTATGTTCCAGTGAGCGACGACGTTACGACCGCCACCAAACCAGAACCGCTCTTGCGGAATTGCGCGGCTCCGAGGCCTGCCTGGACCAGGAGGGCCTCGGCACGAAGCACGTAGTTCGCGACGAATTCACCTGCACTCGTGAGAGCGCCGTCCCGCCGTGCGCGCTCCACGAGTTTCAGCCCCAACGCCTGCTCCAAATCCGCTATGTGCTTCGAGATCGCTGGCTGGCTGATACGCAGCTCTGCGGCGGCCGCCGAGAACGACCTCTGCCGGGCAAATGCCGCGAACGCGCGCAGACGGGCTTCGAGTTTCATAACATGAGATTATACGAATGCGTTAATTATGTATTTTTTTCTTCCCCCTTCGTGGGTAGGGTGGCTGCACGAGGCGTCAGTGAAACTGACAGCGACCAACGGGAGGGATCATGCCTGCATTCATCTGCTCGGCCTGCGGTACGCAGTATACGCCGTCGGAGGCTCCGCCCGAAACGTGCCTAATGTGCACCGACGAGCGGCAGTTCGTTCCGGTGTCGGGCCAGTCCTGGACCACGCTCGCGGCGCTGGGGAAAGCATATAGCAACAAGTTCCGCCGCCTTGCGACGGGGCTGACGACAATCGAGACCACGCCCGCGTTCGGCATCGGGCAGCGTGCGATCCTGGCGCGCACGCCGGCCGGCAACGTGCTGTGGGACTGCCTTGCCCTGATCGACGACGCTACTGTCGATCTGCTGAAGGGTCTAGGCGGCATCACCGCCATCGCGATCTCCCATCCGCACTACTACACGACGATGGTGGAGTGGAGCCGGGCGCTCGGGGGCGTGCCAATCTACCTGCATGCGGCTGATCGTCAGTGGGTGCTGCGGCCGGACCCCGCAGTGCAGTTCTGGGATGGGGACACCAAGCCGATCGGGCCGGGACTCACGCTGGTTCGGTTGGGCGGGCACTTTGCCGGCGGTACCGTCCTCCACTGGGCGGACTGGAGCGAAGGTCGCGGCGTCCTGCTCTCGGGCGACATTCTTCAGGTGGTCCCGAGCGGGCATGTCAGCTTCATGTGGTCCTACCCGAACCTGATTCCGCTCTCCGCCGCCAAGGTTCAGCGCATGGCTCAAATCCTAGAGCCGTTCGCATTCGACGCTGTCTACGGCTCGTTTTCGGGCCGGGGACAGATCGACACGAACGGCAAGCAGGCGGTCACGGCGTCGGTCACGCGTTACATCGCCCGGATCAGCGAACCATAGTTGGGTTCCGATGCGGCATCGGTTGCTACGACATCGCACAAGCTTTTTGTGTTGGGCCGTCTATTGGCTCGACAAAAATCTTTGTCAGCGTGCAGCGCAGCAATGGCCACGGGGTGCGCTGACGGCGACTTCTCCTAAGGGTCTTGGTTGCGTGATAACGCTGGGCACCGGTCTGCGACCAAGTGGTGGCGAGGAAGCTTACCGCTTCGGCGCCGATTTAGGCAATTTTTTCCCGGTGGTCGTTCTCGGCCGATCCTGAGTCATCGTGAGATGTGGTGCCACTCACGCCGTACTTGCGGCAAACCTCCGCCGTCGGCCGCCCAGCCTCCTGCTCGCGCAGGATCGCCATCACCTGTTCATCTGAAAATCGGCTCTTATACCACTCCGCAGAATCAGTGACCTGAGATAGCCCAAGTTCGGGTTGCGATGGATGTGATGCGTCCGGCCTCGGCCGTCAGTTTAGTCC
>JANNUW010000650.1:0-7694 GCA_031414095.1 Hyphomicrobium sp.
CATCGGTTAGTGCTTGCGCATAGGCGAACCAGGCATCGCGGCGGTGCAGATAGGCGAGCGGCGTGCCGGTCAGTGCATTGAACGTCTTGCTGCACGCTTTGCAGCGATAGCGCTTCAAGCCGCCTTGCGAACTCCAGCCGCGCACGTCCTTCGAATGGCAATGGCCGCAAGCCGGATCGGCATGAAACTGGGTGTCGATCAGCTGTACGGCATCGTCGATCGGAAGCTTGCGTTTGAGCGATAAGATCAACGCCGCGCGCTGCACGTCAGACAGATCACCCAGTTGCGAAACAAGTGTCTGAAAACCCTTGCTGTTCATGACATTCTCCCAAGTGCCGAATCACGCACTCAAGATGCCTCAACTTAACGGCGGAACAGAGCCATCTTTCAGGACCCGGCAATTAGGTCCAGACTCGCCAGCGCAACTCGTGCTGCAGCCATCACCGCGCAGCCTATGAGGCCTCCAGCGTGACGACGTGCTGTTCGCGGTCAAGCACCAGAAACTCATGCTTGACCACGCCCCACGGCTCGATGGCCTTGAGGATCGCGTTCTTGTCGAGCGTGCCACAGGTGTAGAAATCGAGCTGCACCAGTGCCGGGGAGATCTCGTCCCAGATATGGACAGCGACGTGCGAGGTCTCGATGATGGCAACGCCGGTGAGCCCGCGGTTGCCAGTCTTTTCGACGAAGGCGACGTGCGGACCGGACAGGATGTTCATGCCCTGGCCTTCGATCAGCTTCTTCATCCAGTCCTCGAGGTCGTCACGGCGGGAGCCCAGTGGCGGGTTCGTAACTTCGAAACGTCCGATGAAGTGGTGGTGCTTGATCATGGCTAACCTCATGTAAGTGACAGACCGCAGTGGAGCCCGGAGCGAGCCCTCTAAATGCACGCGTCACGCGCAAGGCGCGTCAAACCCCCTTGGTTGCGTCGCCTGCGCTGTAGGAATGCGCACCGGTGCCTGCAAGCTGTCCGCCTTCGACGATCAGGTACTCCGGCCGGATCGGACGCCCGTCAAACCAGCATTCAAGGATCTCGCGAACACCCGCCGCATAGCGCGATTGTGCTGAGAGGGACGTGCCGGAGATGTGCGGGGTCATTCCGTGATGCGGCATGCTCCGCCACGGATGGTCCTTCGGTGCCGGTTGCGGGAACCAGACGTCACCAGCATAGCCCGCGAGATGCCCACTCTCGAGCGCCCGGACAATAGCGTCGCGGTCGCAGATCTTGCCGCGCGCCGTATTCACGATGTAGGCGCCGCGTTTCATCTTTGCAATCAGGGCATCGTTGAACATGTGCTCAGTCTCTGGATGCAAGGGCGCATTGATGGTGACCACGTCGCACACCTTGACCATCGCCTCGACGTTGGCATGGAAGGTGGCGCCGAGTTCTCTTTCGATGTCGCCCGGCAAGCGGTGCCGATCCGTGTAGTGCAGCTTGACATCGAAGGGCTTCAGCCGGCGCAAAACCGCGAGGCCAATCCGGCCCGCGGCCACGGTACCGACGTTCATTCCTTCAAGATCGTAGGAGCGTGCGGCACAATCGGCGATATTCCAGCCACCCTTAGTGATCCAGTGATAGGAGGGGATGTAATTGCGCACGAGCGAAAGTATCATCATTACCACGTGCTCGGAAACGCTGATGCTGTTGCAGTAGGTCACTTCGGCAACCGTAATGCCGCGATCGATTGCGGCCTGCAGATCTACATGATCGGAGCCGATCCCAGCAGTGATCGCAAGCCTGAGCTTCTTGGCCTTGGCAACGCGTTCGGCGGTGAGGTAAGCGGGCCAGAAGGGTTGCGAGATAACGATATCGGCGTCCGCCAGCTCTGTTTCAAAAACAGAATTTGGACCATCCTTGCTGGCCGTGACGACGAACGTGTGCCCCTTAGACTCGAGGAACTTTCGCAAACCGAGCTCGCCTGAAACACTGCCAAGGAGCGTGCCCGATTTGAAATCGATTGCCGTTGGCGTGGGAAGTTTCTGCCCGTCCGGATATCGGTCAAGCTTTGGAATGTCGTCACGGGCGTAAGACTTCGGGTAACCATCGACAGGGTCGTCGTAAAGGACGCAAACGACTTTCGACATGGCTCGTTCTCCCTCTCAATACTGATTGAAAAGAAGCGCCAGGAATTGGACTTTTGCTGCCGTGACAGCCCCCGTTGCGAGCCGGCGTTCTGCGATATTGGTTGGGGCAGATCGATCTGTCAGAAGCAGCAATTGAGGCGCTTCTGTCGTGTCCTGTCGATATGGGGTGACCTCAGCGCAAAAACTAGGGCATCATGCCCTCTCACTTGGATTTGGCCTGCCTCGATACGCTAATGCAGTACACGAGGGCACGATGTCGGCTCCGGGCCACGAGCCGACACCTACCATGCACACGACTCGTTTTTGCTCCTATACTGTGGACGAATCCCAAATATCCAAAAAAATAGCTGCCACGGCTCCCCGCCTTTGTGTTTTGGGCCGTCGAAAACAATGTCCCGTTACAGCGTGTATCAAAAAGCCGAACCCGATAATATCGGGTTCCGTTGCTCTACAATTGCGGCCTCGCGCGGTCACGTCATGTTTGTAATAGAAGTTCAACCGGCGGCATGGGTTAGAAGATGATCGTACGCGTCTATGTACGCATAGAGCGCCGGGAAACGGCATTGACGAGCGACTGTTACCGCGCCGCAAAGACATTGTCCGCACCGTTTCAGACCCGCTACCAGAGTAGCAGTTGACGGGACTCGTGGAAAAGCTCATGTTTGAAAACGTCGGTACGGACTACGGAAGAGTTCGGGTCAACCTCGCGGTTGTCCGGCGCCGAAGGAGCAACCGCCCCGAAAACTCCAGGTAAATGGACCGTAGTCATATGACGCTCTGGAAAGTGGCGGAACGCTTCGGCGTAAAAGCCCAACGAAGATGACACGGTCACGGCTCATCGCTGCGAGCCGATTGCCTAATCTTTCAAGTATCACGACAGAGGTGGCTAGATAGGGTGCGCGCGTGCACACCGTAGAGTGATGGAGCCCCGATTGAGCGATACTTCAGCCGCTGTTTGCCAAAATGCGCTCAAGCGCACGCAGTTGTATGATCTGCATCTCGCAAACTCCGCCCGTATGGTGCCGTACGCCGGCTACGAAATGCCGGTGCAATATCCGGCTGGAGTTTTGAAAGAACACTTGCAAACGCGAGCCGCCGCAGGACTTTTCGATATTTCTCACATGGGCCAGATTGTGGTCCGGCCCAGATCGCGAAACATCGCAGATGCCGCGATTGCGCTTGAACGCTTGGTTCCGGTTGATGTTTTAGGCCTTGCGCCAGGGCGGCAGCGCTACGCATTTTTCACCAATGAAAACGGTGGCATTATTGATGACCTGATGATCGCTCATCGTGACGACCACTTCCTCCTCATCGTCAATGCGGCTTGCAAGGATGGTGACGAAGCCCATCTGCGAACACAGCTCGCTGACATCTGCGCCATTGAACCGCTCGACCGAGCGCTGATTGCGTTGCAGGGCCCGATGGCGGAGCGCGCTTTGGCCGGCATTGCCTCCCGCACAACAGACATGCGTTTCATGGATGTGCGCGAGGTCGACATACTCGGCGCGGACTGCGTCGCAATGCGGTCAGGTTACACAGGTGAAGATGGCTATGAAATATCGGTGCCATCGACCCACGTGGAAGCCATCGCGTCGGCGCTTCTCGAAGACGAAGGCGTTGCGCTCATTGGACTTGGCGCGCGCGATTCACTGAGGCTCGAAGCGGGCCTCTGTCTGCATGGTGCCGATATCACCGATACAACGACCCCAGTCGAAGCCAAGCTGTTGTGGGGCATTCAATCAAGTCGGCGGCGCGGTGGACTGCGCGAAGCCGGATTTCCTGGCGCGGACATCATACTGCAACAACTGGACAGTGGGCCGTCGCGCTGCCGCGTTGGTTTCTTGCCGACCGGGCGTGCGCCCGTCCGCGCCGGCGCCGAATTATACGCGTCGGAGAATGCGCCCACCCCAATCGGGCGCATCACGTCAGGCGGGTTCGGTCCCACGCTCAATCGACCTGTTGCGATGGGGTATGTGAGTATCGAATTGACAGAACCCGGCACGGCTATTTTCGCCGATGTCCGCAACCAACGGCTGCCAATGACAGTCGCGCCATTGCCGTTCGTACCATCGAAATTCAAGCGCACCTGATCTTCCACAAAAACACAGGGACACGCCGATGAAATTTACTGACGAGCACGAATGGCTGACGCTTGACGGCGAGATAGCGACCATCGGCATCACCGAATTTGCAACCGGCCAACTAGGCGATCTCGTTTTTGTCGAACTCCCCAAGTTGGGCACCAAACTAAAAAAGGGGTCGGCAGCAGCGGTCGTCGAATCCGTAAAGACAGCGTCCGATGTCTACGCCCCTCTCGATGGCGAGGTCGTCGCGATCAATGATGCTGTTAGTAAGGATCCAACCTTGGTGAGCAGCAACCCTCTCGGCGCCGGCTGGCTTTACAAGCTCAAGCTCGACAATAGGGCAGGCTTCGACGCACTCATGGACGAAGCTGCTTATAAAAAACTCATCGGTTAGCTAAGGAACCTTGACACATGAAAGGATCCTACGATCCCTACGACTTCGCCAATCGCCGCCACATCGGTCCGTCGGCCGCTGAAATTGCACAAATGCTGACAATTGTTGGCGCTGAAACGCTCCACGCCCTGATCGACGAGACGTTGCCTACCGCCATCCGGCAATCGTCGCGAATCGATTTTGGCAAATCCCTCTCGGAGCGTCGTGCGCTCGACAAACTGCGTGCGACAGCCAACAAAAACCGGCTGCTCACGTCATTGATAGGCCAGGGCTATCATGGCACGACCATGCCGCCGGCCATTCAGCGCAACATTTTCGAGAACCCAGCCTGGTACACGGCCTATTCACCCTATCAGCCGGAAATCAGCCAGGGCAGGCTTGAAGCACTGGTCAATTTCCAGACGCTTGTCTGCGATCTGACTGCTCTCGACATTGCCAACGCCTCGTTGCTGGATGAGGCGACAGCGGGTGCCGAAGCAATGGCCATGGCCCAACGACTGGCAACGTCCAAGGCCACAGCATTCTTTGTCGATAAAGACTGCTTGCCGCAAACTATTGCCGTCGTGAAAACGCGTGCTGAACCGCACGGTTGGAACGTAATCGTCGGAGATCCGTTCACAGATTTAGACCCAACCACCGTATTCGGCGCGCTTTTCCAGTATCCGGGCGTATGCGGCGCGTGTCACGAATTCACCGGATTGATCACCAAGTTGCATGACGCTGGTGCCATGACGGTCGTCGCCGCAGATCCATTGGCGTTGACACTCTTGAAGCCACCCGGCGAAATGGGGGCCGACATAGCGATCGGCTCTATGCAGCGCTATGGCGTGCCGATGGGATATGGTGGACCGCATGCGGCATACATTGCAACGCGGGACGCCCACAAACGTTCGCTGCCAGGCCGCCTCGTAGGCGTTTCAATCGACGCGAGAGGCAATCGCGCTTACCGGCTTGCCTTGCAAACGCGCGAACAACACATACGGCGCGAAAAGGCGACGTCGAACATCTGCACCTCGCAAGTGCTGCTTGCGGTTGTCGCCTCGATGTATGCCGTGTTCCACGGTCCTCAAGGGCTTAAAGCGATCGCAGAACGCGTTCATCGCGATGTCGTCCGGCTCGACGAAGGGCTGACATCTCTCGGCTTCAAGGTATCGCCCGCTTCCTACTTCGACACCATCGTCGTCGATGTAGGCCCTTACCAAGGGCTGATTATGAAGAACGCCGTCGACAACGGTGTCAACTTGCGCAAAGTCGGCAACGACAGGATTGGGATTACTGTCGATGAACGCACGCGCCCTGATACTCTCGAAGCCGTTTGGCGAGCTTTTGGCGGCTACGATCTGACCTATCAGGAGGCTTTTCCTGCGTCTCGACTACCGGCCGCGCTGCTACGCACGTCAGAATACCTTACACATCCTGTGTTCCACAAAAACCGCGCCGAAAGCGAGATGACGCGCTATATGCGCCGCCTTGCAGATCGTGACCTCGCCCTTGACCGTTCCATGATCCCGCTTGGGTCCTGCACCATGAAGCTCAACGCAACGGCGGAGATGTTGCCGATTTCGTGGCCTGAGTTTTCCGAGATCCATCCCTTTGTGCCCGCCGATCAGGCGCTCGGCTACAAAGAGTTGATTGAAGATCTGTCCGCCAAGCTTTGCGACATCACCGGCTATGCCGCGATTTCGATGCAGCCCAATTCTGGGGCCCAGGGTGAATATGCCGGGCTGCTCGCCATTCGTGGCTACCACCGTAGCCGCGGTGAAGAACACCGGGATATATGCCTTATTCCATCGTCTGCGCATGGCACGAACCCGGCGTCGGCGCAAATGTGTGGAATGGATATCGTGGTTGTTGCGACAGATACCGCCGGCAACATTGATGTCGAGGACTTTCGCCTTAAGGCCAAAAAACACAGCGCCAGACTGTCCGCCTGCATGATCACGTACCCCTCGACACATGGCGTGTTCGAAGAGAGCGTTGCCGAATTTTGCAGAATTACCCATGAAAATGGCGGCCAAGTCTACATCGACGGCGCCAACCTCAATGCGCTCGTTGGTCTCGCACGACCAGGCGACATCGGTGGCGACGTCAGTCATATCAACTTGCACAAGACGTTCTGCATCCCGCACGGCGGCGGCGGCCCCGGGATGGGCCCAATTGGGGTCAAGGAGCATCTCATTCCATTCTTGCCGGGACATCCAGAGGTGAATGGCGGCGTCGGTGCGGTTTCTGCAGCCCCCTTCGGATCGGCGTCTATCTTGCCCATATCGTGGAGCTATTGCCTGATGATGGGCGGGCGCGGTTTAACGCAAGCGACACGTGTTGCGATCCTTAACGCCAACTACATCGCCAAGAGGCTCGAAGGCGCTTATAACGTTCTCTACAAAGGCGTGAACGGCCGCGTCGCCCACGAATGCATAATTGATACGCGGCCGCTTCTTGCAAGCGCCGGCATTACAGTCGACGACATTGCCAAGCGACTCATCGACAACGGTTTCCATGCTCCAACAATGAGCTGGCCTGTGGCCGGGACACTAATGATCGAGCCAACGGAATCGGAAACCAAGGCTGAAATCGATCGCTTCTGCAATGCCATGCTCGCCATTCGCGAGGAAATACGCGACATTGAGGAAGGCCGTGCTGACCGGCAGAACAATCCGCTGAAGAACGCGCCGCATACGGTCGAAGATCTCGTCGGTGAATGGGATCACCCCTATACACGTGAACAAGCTTGTTTTCCGGCAGGAGCTTTCCGCGTCGATAAGTATTGGGCCCCGGTCAACCGGGTTGATAACGTCTACGGCGACCGCAATCTTGTCTGCTCATGTCCTCCCATGGACGAATATGCAAAGGCGCCCGAATGACAGCGTCACGCCAAAGCTCATAGCTTTCTGCAAACACGACCGGCTGACGCTCTGCGTTCACGGCGGAATTCTCGTTTACCCCACACCGAATTATGGGTAATCCCCCCTCAGGTTAGTGGGGGTTGAAAGTAGAATTTTCTCAGGTCACAGGTTTGAGCGAGGAGATTCTGATGCGAAAGAGCCGATTTAGCGACGCCCAGATCATGGGGATATTGCGCCAGGCCGAATGGGGCTTGGCGGTTGGAGACCTGTGCCGCGAGCACGGCA
>JANNUW010000651.1:0-2549 GCA_031414095.1 Hyphomicrobium sp.
CGATGCCCCCACGGGCAAAGGCGTGACGGGACTTGCCGGCGGCAAGCGCGTCGTCATCGGCAACGCCCGCATCATGAGCGACGCCGGCATCGAGACGAAGGCCTTGGATGCCGAGGCTGATCGTCTTCGCGCTGACGGCGCCACCGTCGTATTCGTCGCGTTCGATGCGGCTCTTGCTGGAATTCTCGCGGTCGCCGACCCGATCAAGGCTTCGACGCCTGACGCGCTGGCCGCTCTCAAAGCGGCGGGCCTGACGATTGTGATGCTGACTGGCGATAACAAGGTCACGGCGCAGGCCGTGGCCCGCAAGCTCGGGATTGCGCAGGTCGAAGCCGAGGTGCTGCCCGAGGACAAGAGCCGCATTGTCGAGCGCCTCAAAGCCGAAGGTCATGTGGTTGCCATGGCCGGCGACGGCGTCAACGATGCGCCAGCACTTGCGGCCGCCGATGTCGGCATTGCGATGGGGACTGGAACCGACGTCGCCATCGAAAGCGCGGGCGTCACGCTGGTGAAGGGTGACCTGATGGGCATCGTGCGGGCGCGGGGTCTTTCTGAAGCAACGATGGGCAACATCCGGCAAAACCTGTTCTTCGCCTTCATTTACAACGCGGCCGGCGTGCCAGTAGCGGCTGGCGTGCTCTATCCGGTGTTTGGCCTCCTGCTGTCGCCTATTATTGCGGCAGCCGCGATGGCGCTATCGTCCGTCAGCGTCATCGCCAATGCGCTCCGCCTGAGGCAGGTAAAACTTTAGCAGCCCTCGCCGCCCTTCAAAGCGCGTTTTGCACCCTTTCGCCCAGCCGCCGCGTCGTCTATCACAGGCCCGGCGTTTGCCGCGCAATCGGCGGGCGCAAAGCCATGATTGCAACGTTTTCGGAAGCCACGACCAACACCTATGTCCACACTCCGTCCAACGCCTAAACCCGGTATTCTCGGCATCGACATTTACGTGCCGGGCGAAAGCACTGTGCCGGGCGGCCGCAAACCCATTAAACTGTCGTCGAACGAAACGCCGCTCGGCGCCAGCCCTCAGGCGCTCGCCGCCTACGCGAGCGCGGCCTCTGATATCGAGCGCTATCCTGACGGGCAAGCCAAGCTGCTGCGCCAAGCCATCGGCGCGCGCTATGGCCTCGACCCCGCACGCATCGTCTGCGGCTCGGGCTCGGACGAGTTGCTGAGCCTCATCGCGCACGCCTACCTGGGCGCTGGCGACGAGGGCCTCTACACCGAGCACGGTTTCCTCGTCTATCGCATCGCCATTCTGTCAAATGGCGCCACGCCTGTCATCGCGCCCGAGACCAACCTTACGACCGACGTCGATGCCATGCTCGCGATGGTTACGGAGCGCACGAAAGTGGTGTTTCTGGCTAACCCGAATAACCCGACGGGCACGTACATTCCCGACAGCGATGTCCGCCGCCTGCGGGCGGGCCTGCCCGGCAACGTGGTGCTGGTGCTCGATGGCGCCTACGCCGAATACGTCACGCGCGCGGACTATAACGCCGGCATCGAACTCGTGAACGCTACCGGCAACACGGTGATGACGCGCACGTTCTCTAAGATCTACGGGCTCGCAGCATTGCGCATCGGCTGGGCGTATTGCCCCGAGGCGATTGCCGACGTGCTGAACCGCATCCGCGGCCCGTTCAATCTGTCGTCGGCATCGATCGCGGCGGGTGCGGCGGCCATGGCCGACACCGCGCATATCGAGAATGCGGTGGCGCACAATTCGCAGTGGCTGCCGTGGCTGACGGCCGAGATTGAAAAGCTAGGATACCCCGTGACGCCCAGCGTCGGCAACTTCCTGCTGTTCCATTTGCCCGCGGATGCGGCACGCGGCGCTGCGGCCTGCGATGAATTTTTGAAATCGCGTGGCATCATTTTGCGCCGGGTCGCGGGCTATGGCTTGCCCGATTGTCTGCGCCTCACCGTCGGCACCGAGGCCGAAAACCGCGCCGTGATCGCAGCGCTCGGCGACTTTGCGGGAGGCCGCGCGTGAGTAAGACAGCAAGCGATAGCCAACCGATGTTCGAGCGCATCGCGCTCATTGGCATCGGCCTCATCGGCTCCTCGATCAGCCTCGCGGCCCAGCGCGCGGGTCTAGCGCGCACGATTGTCGGATCGGCGCGCAGTGCCGCTACGGTCCAAACTGCGCGCGGACTCGGCCTGATCAGCGAAGGCTTCGCGAGCGCGCGCGACGCGGTCAAGGACGCCGATCTCGTCATTTTGTGCGTACCTGTCGGCCTGTGCGGCGCCATCACGGCGGAGATTTCGCCAAATCTGAAACCTGGCGCCATCATCACCGACGTCGGCTCGGTCAAGGGTTCGATCGTGCGCGATATGAGCCCGCATATTCCCAAGGGCGTGCACTTCGTCGCCGGTCATCCCATTGCGGGCACGGAAAAGTCCGGACCGGAATCGGGCTTTGCCGAACTGTTCGATGGCCGCTGGTGCATTCTGACGCCCGAGCCCCACACCGACGCCAAGGCCGTTACCAAGCTGCAAACATTTTGGCAAAAGCTCGGCTCCAACGTCGAGATCATGACGCCCGA